>NZ_JACYNS010000056.1:0-15414 GCF_014839405.1 Frigoribacterium sp. CFBP 13605
CCTGGGCTCGCGCCGCGCGGAGAGCCCGCGCGTCGGGCCCGGCGGCGGGCTCGCCGAGCCGGGGCGGCGCGGGGTCGGTGGGGGTGACGGTCGTGCTCACGGTGCCGGTTACTTCGTCAGGGTCGACACCAGCGAGTCGACGTAGGCGGTCATCGCGGCGGGGCCGCCGAACATCCAGATGCCGTCGTCGAGACGGTGCACGTCACCGGACTGCACGAAGGGCAGCGACGTCCAGACGGCGTTCGAGGCGAGCGACACCGCGAACGGGTCGTCGGCACCGGCGGCGGTGTTGTCGATGTAGAGGAACTGCACGTCGGCCGGCAGCTGCGTGAGGCCCTCGACGTCGGTCGTGGCGAGGCCGTACGCCTCGTCGCCCTCGACGGTCCAGGCGTTCGTCAGGCCGAGCTCCTCGGTGACGTCGGACACGAGCGAGCCCTTGGCGTAGGGGCGGATGCTGACCTGGCCGGCGTCGACGTAGGCGTCGGCGAAGGCGAAGGGCTGACCGGCGAGACCGGCGTCGGCGAGGGCCTGCCCGCCCGCCTCGACGGCGTCGGTGAACTCCTTCTTCACCTCGGTCGCCTTCTCCTCGGTGCCGGTCGCCTTGGCGATGAGGTCGAGGTTGTCCATGCTGTGCTTGATCTGGCGCGAGGCGTCGGCCGAGGTGATCTGCAGCACGGGAGCGATCTCCTTCAGCTGCTCGACGGCGTCGGCGCTCAGGCCGTCGGTCGCGACGATCAGGTCGGGTGCGAGCGACGCGACGGTGTCGAGGCTCGGCTCGCCGCGGGTGCCGATGTCGGTCGGCTCGTTGGTGAGCGGCACGGCGGCGTCCCACTCGTTGTACCCCTTCACGTCGGCGACGCCCACGGGTTCGACGCCGAGGGCGACGAGGTCCTCGACGACGTTCCACTCGGTGCCGACGACCTTCGTCGCGGGACCGTCGAGGGTGATCTCGGCCCCCGTGCCGTCGGTCAGGGTGATCTGCTCGCCGCTGCCCGAGGTCGAGCCGGCGTCGGCCGACTCGGTGGTGCCGCAGCCGGCGAGGGTCAGGGCCGCGGCCGCGGCGACGGCGGTGACCGTCAGCAGTCGGCGGGCGGGGCGGCGGGCGGGGCCGCCGGTGGTCGGGGTGTGGCGGGGCGTCGTCATCAGGCGCTGGGTCACGGGTGGTGTCTCTCTCATCGGACGGGCGTCTCGGCCCGGGTGTGGTGTCGGCCGATCGCGCGGGTGCGCAGGTGGCCGGTGGTGGGGTCGGTGTCGACGTCGATGCGGATGCCCCAGACGTCGGTCAGGAGGCGCGGTGTCAGCACGTCCCCGGGGTCGCCCTCGGCGACGATGCGGCCTTCGCTCAGCACGACGATGCGGTCGGCGAGCGCGGCGGCCTGGTCGAGGTCGTGCAGGACGACTCCGACCGCGATGCGCCCCGAGTCGGCCAGGTCGCGCACGAGGTCGAGCAGCTCGACCTGGTAGCGCAGGTCGAGGTAGGTGGTGGGCTCGTCGAGCAGCAGCACCCCGGTGTCCTGCGCGAGGCAGCTGGCCAGCCAGACGCGCTGCAGCTGACCGCCCGAGAGCTGGTCGACGCCGCGGTCGGCGAGGTCGGCCACGCCGGTGAGTCCGAGCGCGCGGTCGACGGCGGCGGGGCCGTCCGGGTCGGAGCGCCCCCAGCGGCCGCGGTGCGGGTAGCGGCCGAACTCGACGACGTCGCGCACGCTGAGGCCGCCGGGGGTCGGGCGCCCCTGCGTCAGCAGCGCCACGCGCCGCGCGAACTGCCGCAGCGACAGCTCGAACCCGTCGACCGTCTCGTCGCCCGCGTCCGCGCTCGCACTCGTGCTCGCGCTCGCGCGGTCGAGTGGTCGCGAATCGTCCTTCCCCGAGGCGCGGACGACGTTCTCGGACCACTCGACCCCCGCAGGAGGCGCGGCGAGGGTCAGCGAGCCCGTGCGCGGCTTCTGCAGCCGGGCGAGGGTGCGCAGCAGGGTCGACTTGCCGCTGCCGTTCGGGCCGACGAGGGCGGTGACGCAGCCGGGGCGCAGCTCGAGGCGGGCTCCGCGGACGACGTCGACGCCGTCGTAGGCGACCGAGACGTCGTCGGCACGGAGGGTGGCCGAGGCGGGTGCGGTGGCCGCGAGGGGCAGGTCGGTGGTCACGCGCTTAGGTTAGCCTAACCTCACCCCGGTGCCGCAACCCGACCTCTCGACGTCGAGCCGACCCGCGCCTCCCGGGCGTCGGCGAGACTGGCCCGATGACCTCCCGGACGACGAAGACGACGACCCTCCTGACGGCCACCGCCCTGGGCCTGGGCCTGGCGCTGACCGGCTGCTCGACGCCCGGGGCGTCGGCACCCGCCCCGAGCCCGACCGCGACCCCGGTCCCCCTGCCCAGCCCGATCGCGGCGCCCGACCTCGCGACCCCCGAGGTCGAGGCCGCGCTGACCGACCTCGAGGCCAGGTACGACGCGCGCGTCGGCCTCTCCGTGCTCGACACCGGCTCGGGCGCGACCCTCGACCACCGGGCAGACGAGCGCTTCGGGTACGCGTCGAGCCTCAAGGCGTTCGCCGTGGCGGCCCTGCTCGACGCGACCGACGACGCCGACCTCGACCGCGTCGTCACCTGGACCCAGGCCGAGGTCGACGCCGCGGGGTACTCGCCGCTGACCAGCGAGCACGTCGCCGACGGGCTCCCGCTGCGGCAGCTCGCCGAGGCGGCCGTGCGGAAGAGCGACAACACGGCGCTGAACCTCGTGCTGACCGAGCTCGGCGGCCCGGCCGGGCTCGACGCCGCCCTCGCCGCGCAGGGCGACGACGTGACCGACGTCGTCCACGGCGAGCCCGAGCTCAACACGCTCACCCCGGGCAGCACGGCCGACACGACCACGCCCGCCGCCTTCACCGCCACCCTCGCCCGCATCACCGACGGCGACTGGCTCGCCGCCGACGACCGCGCCACCCTGCTCGAGTGGATGTCGGGCAACGCGACCGGCGACACCCTGATCCGTGCCGGCGCTCCCGACGGCTGGCAGGTCGCCGACAAGTCAGGAGGCGCGGGCGGCATCCGCAACGACGTCGCGATCGTCGTCCCCCCGTCGGGCGACCCCGTGGTGATCTCGGTGCTCACCACGCGCAACGACCCCGCCGCGACCTACGACGACGCCCTCGTCGCCGCCGCGGCAGAGGTCGCCCTCACCGCCGTCGCCGCCGCCCGCTGACCCGGCCGGCCCCGCCCGCCTCTCGACCCCCGCCCTCTCCTCTCCTCCCCACCGCTCGTCGAGTGGGCAGAAGATGCTCCTCCCGCGGTGACGAGCAGCATCTTCTGCCCACTCGTCGCCGACCACCAGCGGGGCGACGCCCCCGTCGGCACGCCCACCCCGCCACCACCTGTTCGCCCCTCGTTCACGCGGCCTCCCCCGGGACGTCGTCGCGCCTCCTTAGCGTGCCCAGCGGGCCGTCCGGTCCCCCGTCGCCGTCCCCGGCGAACCCCGGCCCCGCACCCGAAGGACTCCACCGCATGATCGACAAGCGCCTGCTCGTCTCGGCCGCCACCCTCGGCATCGCCGCCCTCGCCCTCACCGGCTGCTCGGCGAGCGCCGACGCCGACAGCTCGGGAGGCGCGGCGAACGGCACCGACGCCGCCACCGCCACCAGCGCCGAGGACTTCGGCGGCATGGACGCCCTGGTCGAGGCCGCACAGGCCGAGGGCGAACTCAACGTGATCGCCCTGCCCGACACCTGGGCGAACTACGGCAAGATCATCGACGGGTTCGAGGAGAAGTACGACATCACCGTCAACTCGGACAGCCCCGACGTCTCGAGCGCCGAGGAGATCACCGCCGCCCAGAACCTGAAGGGGCAGGACACGGCCCCCGACGTGTTCGACCTCGGCTCGGCCGTGACGCTCGCCAACCTCGACCAGTTCGCGCCGTACGAGGTGTCGACCTGGGACGACATCGCCGACGACCACAAGGACGCCGACGGCAGATGGGTCTACGACTACACCGGCCTGATGTCGGTCGGCTACGACGCCGACGCCGTGCCGGCCCCCGAGAGCCTCGACGACCTGCTCGGCTCGGACTACGAGGGCAAGGTCGCGATCAACGGCGACCCGACCCAGGCCGGTGCCGCCGCCGCGGCCGTCGAGTGGGCCGCGCTGCAGTCCGGCGGCAGCGCCGACGACGTCAGCACGGGCGTCGACTGGTTCTCGAAGCTCGCCGACGCCGGCAACTTCCTGCCCACCGACCCGACCCCGGCGACGATCGCCTCGGGCGAGACCCCGGTCGTCTTCGACTGGAGCTACAACAACCTGGCCGCCGCGGCCGACGCCGGCGGACGCGACTGGAAGACGGCCGTCCTGCCCGGAACCGCCCTCGGGAGTTACTACAACCAGGCGATCAACGTCGACGCACCGCACCCCGCCGCGGCCCGCCTGTGGCAGGAGTACGTCATGGGCGACGACGCGCAGAACCTGTACCTCGCGGCCGGCGCCTACCCCGTGCGCCTCGCGGCGATGACCGAGGCCGGCACCGTCGACCAGGACGCCCTCGAGAAGGTCGGCGAGCAGCCCTCCGACACCGTCCAGTTCACGGCGGAGCAGACCGAGGCCGCCTCGAAGGTCCTGGCCGACACCTGGGCCACGGCGATCGGCTGATGGTGACGACGTCGACCCGCGCGGCGGACACGACCGCCGACGTGCGGTCGGCGCACGAGGGGGACGGCGGCGGCCTGCCGACCCGCGCCTCCTCGTCCTCCGACGGCGTCGGCCCCTCACGGGGTCGGCGCCGTCCGGCGGCCTGGTGGGGGCTGACCCCGTTCGCCGTCTGGGTGCTCGCCTTCTTGATCGTGCCGTGCCTGCTCGCGCTCGGGACGGGCTTCGTCGACGGCGACGGTGCCCTCACCCTCGACAACCTGGCCGCGCTCGGCGACCCGCTGATCGTCCGGGCCTTCGCCAGTTCGGCCGCCGTCTCGGCCGTCACCGCCGTGGCCGGGGCCGTCGTCGGTGCCGTCGTCTGCTGGGGCCTCACCTCGCTGCGCCCCGACGGAGCCGTCCGCAACGCCATCGACGCCGCGTCGAGCGTGCTCGCCCAGTTCGGCGGCGTCATGCTGGCGTTCGCCTTCATCGCGACGATCGGCATCCAGGGCGTCGTCACGCGGCTGCTGATCGACGTCGCCGGCATCGACCTCTACGCGGACGGGGTCTGGTTCTACCAGGTGCCCGGGCTCCTGCTGCCCTACCTGTACTTCCAGGTGCCCCTCATGGTGATCACCTTCATGCCCGCCGTCAGCGGCCTCCGCCCGCAGTGGAGCGAGGCCGTGGCCACGCTCGGCGGCACCCGGTGGCAGCACCTCGTCCGCGTGGTCGTCCCGGTGCTCGCCCCGGCGTTCGTCGGCAGCCTGCTGCTGCTCTTCGCCAACGCCTTCTCGTCGTACGCGACCGCCGCCGCCCTGATCAGCCAGGGCGCCCAGATCGTGCCGCTGCAGATCCGCGCCGCACTGATCAGCGAGACGGTGCTCGGCCGCGAGAACGTCGCCGGCGCGCTCGCGCTCGGCATGGTCGTCGTCATGGCCGTGCTGATGACGGGTTACTCGCTGCTGCAGCGCCGCACCGAGCGGTGGCAGCGATGAGCGCCCGGACGACGGAGCCGACGCGCACGACGCGCACGCCCCGGACGACGAGCGCTCCGCGGTCGACGAGCGCAGGAGGCGCGGGCACGGTCGCGCGCCGCACCGCCCTGGTCGTCGTGGGGGCCCTCTTCGCGGTGCCGATCGCGGCGATGGTCGCGTTCTCGCTGCGCAGCGCCGACGGCACGGGTCACGACCTGAACCACTGGCTGGCGATCGTCGACCCCGAGAACGAGCGGATGTACCGCAACCTCGTCGAGGGGGTCACGAACTCGCTGCTGCTCGCCGTCGTCTCGGCCCTGCTCGTGCTCGTGCTGCTGGTGCCGGCGATGGTGCTCGTGCACCTGCGCCACCCGCGCCTCGTGCGGCCCCTCGAGTTCGTCTGCCTCGTGCCGATCACGGTGCCCGCGATCGTGCTCGTGGTCGGGCTGGCGCCGGTCTACTCGGTCGTCTCGCGGGTGGCCGGTTCGGGCGCCTGGACGCTCGCGCTCGCGTACGGCGTCACGGTGCTGCCCTACGCCTACCGTGCGGTGCAGTCCGACCTCGCGGCCACCGACCTCCGCACGCTGACCGAGGCCGCGCGCACGCTCGGCTCGAGCTGGCCGCGCACGATGGCCCTCGTCGTCGTGCCGAGCCTCCGCCGGGGGCTGCTCGCGGCGGCGTTCATCACCGTGGCCGTGGTGCTCGGCGAGTTCACCATCGCCTCGCTGCTCAACCGCGTGAACCTGCAGACCGCCCTGGTGCAGGTGTCCCGTTCCGACCCCTATGCCGCCGTCGTCCTCGCCCTGATCTCGTTGGCCTTCGCCTTCGTGCTGCTGCTCGTGATCGGGCGGGTCGGAGCCCTCGGGGCCGCCCGCCCGATCCCCACCCGGAAGGCCCTCTCGTGACCGCCACGCTCCCCCGCCCCTCCGTCACGAGTCCGACCGCCGCCGGTGCGGGCGCGGGCGCCGCCGTCGCGTTCCACGACGTGACGAAGCAGTTCGCCGGGCACCGGGCGCTGACCGGGCTCGACCTCGAGCTGCAGCCCGGCGAGCTCGTCGCCGTGCTCGGCCCCTCGGGCTGCGGCAAGACCACCGCGCTGCGCAGCCTCGCCGGGCTCGAGGACGTCACGGGCGGCAGCATCACGATCGACGGCCGCGACGTGGTCGGCGTGCCGACGCACCGCCGCGACGTCGGCATGGTCTTCCAGGCGTACTCGCTGTTCCCGCACCTGACCGTGCGGCAGAACGTGGAGTTCGGGCTGCGCATGCGTCGGGTCGACAAGGCCGCCCGCGCCACCCGGGCGGGCGAGATGCTCGACCTGGTCGGGCTCGGCGACCTCGGGGAGCGCTACGCCCACCAGCTCTCGGGCGGACAGCAGCAGCGCGTCGCGCTGGCCCGGGCGCTGGTCACGCGACCCCGCGTGCTGTTGCTCGACGAGCCGCTCAGCGCCCTCGACGCCAAGGTGCGGGTGCAGCTGCGGGACGAGATCCGGCGCATCCAGCGCGAGCTGTCGATCACCACGCTCTTCGTCACCCACGACCAGGAGGAGGCCCTCGCCGTCGCCGACCGCGTCGCCGTCATGCGCGCCGGGTCGATCGAGCAGGTGGGCACGCCCGAAGAGCTCTACTCGGCCCCCGCGACGGCGTTCGTGGCCGAGTTCGTCGGGACGAGCAACCGGGTCTCCGGCGAGGTCATCGGCGGGCTCGTGCGGCTGGCGGGCTGCCCCGAGGTGCCGGTCGTGGGGACGCCGGCCGAGGGACCGGTCTGGGCGTACGTGCGCCCCGAGGACGTGTCGTTCGTCGCGCAGGGCGGGCTCGCGGGCGTCGTCGAGTCGGTGTCGTTCCTGGGGGCCGTGTGCCGCACCCGCGTGCGCGTGGACCGCGAGACGCTGCTCGTGCTGGACCACCGGGCCGACGAACGGCGCGAGCCGGGGTCGTCGGTGCGCGTCTCGTTCACGCCCGCCCGCGTCGCCGTGACGAGCCGCGCCTCCTGACCCATCCGACGGCACCGGGTCACCCGGGCGACGGAGGCGGCCCGCACGGTCCCGCCGTTAGCCTCGGGGCATGCCCCCGGTGACCGACCCCGACGACGTGCCCCGCGCCTCCTCGGTATGGCAGGCCGAGATCGTCACGACCCGGCGGCCGCGGCCGCTCGTCGCCGGGCGATGGCTCGTCTCGGTCGTCGTCGGGTTCTTCCTCGGCTCGTTCGAGGGCGAGTGGCCGGGCTTCGACGTCGTGGTCCGCGAGCGCTCGACCGGTCGCGAGATCCACCGGCTGCCGCCCCAGGGCCTCACCGGCGCCGACGAGTCCAAGGTCGAGATCGAGGCGGACCTCGACCGGCTCACCTGCGACGAGTTCCGTGCCGAGTGGGCGCTCGCCTGACCCACATCTGATACTTCAGGCGGAGGCGCACCATCACCACGGGGGACGACCGGGAGGCGCGGGTCGGCTTGGCTGGGCACATGACCTCCGCTGCGCCCGCCGTCGACTCCCCACCCACCACCGGCACCCGCTGGAGGTTCGTCGACTCGCTGCGCGGCTTCGCGCTGTTCGGCATCCTGCTGGTCAACACGCTCGACATCACCCGCCTCGGCATCGACCTGGCGATCGAGAACGCCGGCCCGGTCGACGACCCGGTGCGCGACCTGCTGTACCTCACGGTGCAGACCCGGTTCGTGCCGATCTTCGTCTTCCTCTTCGGCATGAGCCTCTGGTTCGTGCTCGCCGGTGCCCGGGCGCGCGCTCCCCGGCCCGGACTCGTCATGGTGCGCCGGCTGATCGGGCTCATCGCGATCGGGGGGCTGCTCATGCTCGTCTACCCCGGCAACGTGCTGCTCGAGTACGGCGTCGTCGGCCTCGTCGTGCTGCCGATAGTCGTCTTCGCCCCACGCTGGGCGACCCTGACCCTCGGTGCCGCGCTGACCGTCGCGGCCTACGCCCTGACCGGTGGCGGCCTCGCCTCGACCCCCGGCCTCATGCTGCTCGGTGCCGGCGCCGCCGCGTACGGGCTGCCCCGGGTGCTCGAGTCCGCCGGGCGCGGCGTCGGCCTGGTCTTCGCCGCGGCCGCGGTGCTCACGGTGCCGGCCCTGCTCTGGCAGGCCACGACCCCGGGCGACCCGCGCTTCTCGACGCCGGGCGGCATCGCCGGGCTGGTCATGGCCGTCGCCTACGCCACCGCCCTCGCCCTGCTCTGGCGCACCCCCGCCCGCCGCGTCGTCGCCGCCGTGTTCGAGCCGCTGGGCCGCATGGCACTGACCAACTACGTCGTCGCGGCGATCGTCGTGGCCGGGCTGGCCCTCGTGATCGACTTCGGGCACCTGACGAGCGTCGTCCCGGGGCTGGCGATCAGCGTCGCCCTGATCGCCGTGCAGTCCGTGCTGAGCCGCCTCTGGCTCGCCCGGTTCGTCTACGGCCCGGTCGAGTGGGCCTGGCGGAGCGTCACCTGGTGGCGGCCGGCCGCGCTGGTGCGCCGGGCGTCCTGACCGACGGGAGCCGCGCCTCCTCGGGTCGGCGGCGGTCCCGACCGATCGGAGCCGCGCCTCCTCGGGTCAGCGACGGTTCCAGGAGGCCCGCACGACGGTGTCGAGGGCGCTCGAGAGGTCGGTGCACCAGAGGCGGCGACCGGGGGTCGCGGCGAGGGTGAGTTCGTAGCCCGCCTCGGTCTGGGCGACCGATCCGATGACCACCGGGGCTCCGCGCTCCGACCGCCGCACGTCGACGATGCGCCAGCGGCCACGGCCGATCACGTCGAGCCTCAGGTCGAGGGCACTGGCGAGCGGGCCCCGTCCCGGCCAGGCCGTGCCCGACCGGCGTCCCCCACCGTCGTTCAGCATGGTCGCCCCTTCTCGCGGGCCGCCCCGATGCGACCCGACGAGGTGCACGTTAGACACGCGACCTGACAACGGGAGGGGTTGACTCCGAGGGCCCGGCGTGATCCTTGTACCCCACCCCGGGCCCCCGTTGCCTCCTGCAGGCCCGGACGCACGGGCCCCGGCCTGTCAGGGTGGAACGATGCCGTCCCCCATCCCGTCGTCCGACGCCGCGTCCCTGGAGGCCCTGCGCGCCTCCGTCCTCCCGACCCGAGGAGGCGCGGTGGACGACAGCATCCCCCAGCTCGCCGAGGCCGACCCCGAGCTTTTCGGGGTCGCCGTGGTGCGGTCCACCGGCGAGGTGGTCGCGTCCGGCGACTCGGGCCACGCGTTCTCGATCCAGTCGGCGGTGAAGCCGTTCCTCTTCGCTCTCGCCCTCGCCGACACCGACGGAGCGGCCCTCGACGCGGTCGGCATCGAGCCGACCGGCGAGGCGTTCGACGCGATCAAGCTCGAGGGCGGCACCGGCCGACCGCCGAACCCGATGGTCAACGCCGGAGCCCTGCTCACGGCCGCCCTGGTCGACGGCGACACCTGCGACGAGCGGACGGCGCGCATCCTGGCGGGACTCGGGGCCTTCGCGGGGCGCGAGCTCGACTACGACCGCGAGGTCAGCGAGTCCGAGCAGCTGCACGGCGACCGCAACCACGCGCTGGCCCACCTGATGCGGTCGGAGGGCAGCCTGGAGCACACGGCCGACGACGCGGTCGCGCTCTACGCCCGGGCCTGCTCGGTACTGGTCGACAGCGAGGCGCTGGCCGTGATGGGCGCGACGCTCGCGTTCGGCGGCCGCAACCCGGTGACGGGCGAGCAGGTCGTGGACGCCCGCGTCGCCCGCGACGTGGTGTCGGTCATGGCGACCTGCGGCGTCTACGACGGGTCGGGCCGCTGGATGCGCGGCGTCGGGGTGCCCGCGAAGTCGAGCGTCTCGGGGGCGATCGTCCTGTCCGCGCCGAACCGGCTGGGTGCGGCGGTGTTCAGCCCGCCCATCGACGAGCAGGGGACGAGCGTCCGCGGTGCCGAGTGGAGCCGCCGACTGAGCGAGGAGCACGGGCTGCACTCGTTCGGCTTCGGCGGCTGACGCGGACGAGGCCCCCGGTGGGCGTCCTGCGAACAGGAGCCGACCGGGGGCCTCGTCGGGTGGAGCCGGGACTCAGGCCTGGACGTCTCCGCGCCAGGCGCCGTCGACGTTGCCCTCGCGCTCGATGAACTCCTTGAAGTTCTTGAGGTCCTTCTTGATGGCGTGGTTGTCGGCGCCGAGCGTGTTGCCGACCTTCTCGAGGAAGCCCTCGGGGGTCCAGTCGATCTGCACCGTGAGGCGCGTCACGTCGTCGCTCAGCTTGTGGAACGTGATGACGCCGGCGTGGTCGACCTCGCCGCCCGTGCTGTTCCAGGCGACGCGCTCGTCGGGGTGCTGCTCGGTGATCTCGGCTTCGAAGGTCTTCTCGACCGGTCCGACCTTGACCTTCCACACCGTGAGGGTGGGGGTGGTCTGGGTGATGGACTCGACCTCGTCGAGGAACTTCGGGAACGACTCGAACTGGGTCCACTGGTTGTAGGCGACGCTGACGGGGACGTTGACGTCGATGGTCTCGATGGCCTGTGCCATGGTGCACTCCTTGCTGACGGTGTTCAGAATTGTCGGGCGACGCCGTGTCGGCGTCGTGCCCTGCCGTGAACGGTAGGAGGCGCGGGTCGGCTTCGCCCACGTGCGGAGGCAACGGTCAGGTGCCGGGTGACACGGCCGACCGGGGCACCGCACAGTACTCGCGTGCCGGCCCGGTGTGTGCACGCCCGCGACCGACGGCGGAGCGGTCGGGCGCCGGCGTCGCCGGAACGGGGACCACCCCGCCACGACGGATCGTGACGGGGTGGTGGGGCCGACGGCGTGGCCGGGGTCGACGACCAGACCGCCTGAGGGGTCAGCTCGTCGTGTCGCGGGCCGGCGACGCGTCGATCGCGTCGACGGTCTCGTGCGCCTGGCCCGAGACGACCTCGATCTTGCGCGGCTTCGCCCTCTCGCTGACCGGGATGACCAGCGACAGCACGCCGTTGTCGTAGTGGGCCGTGATGCGGCTCGAATCGATGCCCTCGCCCACGCTGAACTGGCGGAGGTACGAGCCGTGCGGCCGCTCCTGCGCGAGCCACTTGACGCCGTCACGGGTGTCGGGCGTGCGGTTGGCCCGGATGGTCAGCAGCTGACCGTCGACGTCGACGTCGACCGACCCCGGATCGATGCCCGGCATGTCGGCGTTGAGCACGTAGCGGTCGCCGTCGCGATAGAGGTCGACCGGCATGACCCTGGGCCCCTGTCGCATGCCCGTGAGAGCCCCGGTGAGGCGGTCGAGCTCGGTGAAAGGATCGAAAGACATGGCCATGATGAAGAGTCCCCTTTCGGTTGATCGGTGTGACCCGGGACCCGTGGCCCCGGCTCGTTGACGACACGAATGTACCTCTGACCAGCGTTTCGTACCTCAAACCCAGCTTGAACGCCGCCGAGAGATCACTGAGGACGCTGTGCCTGCCGTCGGGCGGCCAGCTCGGCATCGATCTCTTCGATGCGGGCCAGGTTGCCCAGCAACCGGAGGAAGTCGGCTGCGGCTGCCTCGACGTCGTCGTAGGTGCGGATGCTCTGTTCCTCGACGAGGCCTCGCTCGTCGAGGAAGTAGGTGCTCCACACCTCGTCCCGTCGAGCGAGGACGAGCGCGAAGGGCTTCTGCGTCGAGGCGTCCCCGATGACGGCATTCAGGTGGCCGAGTCCGCCGGCGTCGACCTGGGTTCGGAGGGCGGCCAGGGTGCGCGCGACCATCGTCATGACGGTTCTCCTGCTCGTCGGCGTCGGTCTCGGAGTTCGTCTTGGATCTCGAGCTTGCGATGCTGGGACCTCAGACGGTCGAGGAAGTCGGCCACGGCCGAGACCTCGTCGGGGAACGTGTGCAGGCTCCGTTCCTCCACGGCAGCTCGTTCGTCGACGTAGAAAGTGCTCCACACGCCGTCACGTCGCGCCACGGCGAGACAGTCCGGGCGCCTGAGGTAATCGTCACCGAGAGCGACACGAACGCGGTTCACGTCCTCCGCCTCCATCTGCGCAGGCAGCGACGCGAGGCTCATCGCCGCCCCCTCAACGCGCTCGAGGTCGCGCTCCCGTTGCAGGTCGCGGAGGAGCTTCTTCAGCCGGAGCAGGACGAGGAAGTCCTCCAGGGCCTCGGACTCGCTCGGGTAGGTCCGTACGCTCCCGTCGACGACCGCCGCGCGCTCGTCGGTGGAAAAGGACACCCAGGCATCGTCGCGTCGGGTGACGACGAGGCAGTCCGTCCTGTTCGCGGGGTCACCGTCGATGACATGCGCCAGGTCGTCGAGTCCCTCTGCCGCCATGACGGCGCGCACCGAATCGATCGTCGCCATGTCAGGCCTTCTCCGGTCGGTCGTCTCGTGACGCCTGCCACGTCTCGTGGGCGAGCCTGTTCTTCTCCCTGATGCGCGACATGAGCACATCCTCGTCGGCCCTCAGCCTCATGAGACGCAGGAAGTCGTCCAGAGCGTCGGAGAGTTCCTCGTACGTGCGAACGCTGGTCTCCTCGACACCGGCCCGCTCGTTGGTCGAGAAGGAGGTCCAGACGCCGTCCCGTCGGGTCAGGACCAGGGCGTCCGCCGAGCTGGCGTGATCATCACCGATCACGTAGGCGAACCTGTCGAGCCCCTCGGCCTCGATCGTGGCGACCGTTTCTTGGAGTGTCGTCATCCCCTGGGGCCCCTCGGCGGTCGTCGTTCCTCTGCCTCGAGGACGGCCAAGGTCTCGTCACATGGCTGCACGACGTCCGCTCCTTCTCGCCGGGCACGCTCAGTCATGGGGCTCGAGGCCCTTGTCGAGGAGGGCCTCCAACTCCTTCAACCGGGCGAGGTTCCGCAGCTGCGACATGAACTCCGTCACGGCAGAGCGTTCATCCGGATGCTCGACGAGTGTCCGCTCTTCCACGACCCCTCGTTCGTCGCGCAAGAACGTCACCCACAGCCCGTCGATCTGCCCGATCACGTGCGCGCCGGAGACGGGCAGGGACGTGTTCCCGATGAGGAAACGGAGGTGCCCGAGCCCGGCCGCTTCCACTTCTGCTCTCAGTCCGCCCACGTCGGTCCTACTCATCAGCCCTCGAGCACCGGCTAGACGTCCTTCTCAGCCGCGGCCTCGGAACGAAGCCGCTTGACGAGCGCGATGCCGTCGAGCAGAACGAGGAACCCCTCGACTGCCGACCGCTCGTCCGGATACGTCCGGACGCCCTTGACCCTGGTCAGCCCTCTTTCATCCCTGACGAAGGTGCTCCAGCCACCTTCGCCCTGGGCGATGACGAGTGCGTATGGACGCTGTGTCTCCCCGTCACCGATCAGAAAGTTCAGATGCCCGAGCCCGAGTTGGTTGACGCGGTTCGGCAACGAGGCGAGAGTGTTCGAGTCGTCATCAGTCATGGATCTCCTCGAGGAGGCGGTTGATCCTCTCGTGTAGTCACCATCGATGACGTGGTCCAAGCGAAGGAGACTCTCAGCCTCGAGGACGGCCCGCAGCTCCTCCAAACGGGCGAGGTTCCGCAGCTGCGACATGAACTCCGTCACGGCAGAGCGCTCATCCGGATGCTCGACGAGGGTCAGCTCTTCCACGAGACCTCGTTCGTCGCGCAAGAACGTCACCCACACCCCGTCGATCTGCCCGATCACGTGCGCGCCGGGGACGGGCAGCGACGTGTTGCCGATGAGGAAACCGAGGTGCCCGAACCCGGCCGCTTCCACTTCTGCTCGCAATCCGTCCACGTCCATCACGCTTCGCGACGCGATGGTGACCGACGTCGCTCGACCGGCCACACCATCACGCGTCCGTGGGCCGACCGAGACGTTCCGCATCTCGTTCTCGCTGCAACGTGGCAAGTAGGCCTTTCAACCGCATGAGCTCGAGGAAGTCGTCCAAAGCTTCGGACTCGCTGGAGTACGTTCGGACGCTCTCCGACATGACTGCGGCACGTTCGTCCCGGGAGAAGGACACCCACCCTCCCTCTTGACGGCACAGGACGAGGCAGTCGGTCTCGTTCGCGCCGTCAGAGCCGATGACGTACTTGAGACGATCGAGCCCCTCCGCCGTCAATGCCGCGCGTGTCTCATCGATAGTGGTCATCTCGCTCCTAGTTCGGGACTCTCTTGAGCAGACCGAGCTCGACCATGACATCGGCTCCGAACGGCAGCTGGTACTGGGTACCACCGCCGACTTCGCCGAAAGCCTTGTCGATCTCGCCCGCGAAAACGCGGATGTTGTTCCAGTCCGGATTGAAGAGCTTCATCGTGACATCGATCTGCATTTTCAGCTTCGTGTTGGTCGACGCGTCATACGCGGCCCGGATGTTCTTGAGGTCGCCGACGACCTCGTACGTGTGCAAATCGTCTTCAACCCAGGGCAGCGCCCGAGTTCCGTGGGCGGCGTGCGTACCGTCCGCGTTGAGCGGAGAGGTGAACCGCCCCGTCTCTGGGCCCTCTCGATCAAGTCGCGTGCCGAGGGGGATGTCGGGGTCGGGCGTCTTGATGGGGTGTCCGTCCTCGTTCAACGTGAATCCGTCGTGGGGCGCCTCGTCTTTCCAGTTGACCTTGCCGTCCGCCCCGAGGACGCTGGCGTCCTTCGGCACCTGCTGATCGGCCGGCCACGTTCCCTTCTCGCGGAACACCGCGCCGGCGTCGGGGTCGACAACGTCCAGGTAGTTCGCGAGTTGCTCCCGAGTCATTCCGCTTCGATCCACGGCGCTCGGTGTGGTCGTGCTATTCGAGCCGGGGGCGTCGCCGCCCGAGCCACCCGTTCCGGCATCGCCGTCGGCGTGACCGGGCTGGTCGGCCGCGGGGGCGTCGTCGGCGTGACCCGCGCCTCCTGCGTCCTCACGGACCGGCGGGGCCGACGCGTCGTCACGGACCGGCGGGGCGGACGCGTCG
>NZ_JACYNS010000057.1:0-15328 GCF_014839405.1 Frigoribacterium sp. CFBP 13605
CGCCCCGCTCCGGCCCGCCCGGCCCGGCCCGGCCCGGCCCGCCCGCGCCAGCCCTCCCCGGCCCGGGCGACGGACTCGGCATCGCAGCACGCCCTCGGTAGGCTGTGGCGCGTGCGAATCCTCGTCCTCGGTTCCGGTGCTCGCGAGCACGCCATCATCACCGCCCTGCTGCGCGAAGACGCGGGCCACGAGATCACCGCGGCCCCCGGCAACGCGGGCATCGCCGACCAGGTCGGCATCGTGCACCTCGACCCGTCGAACGGCGCCGTCGTCACCGAGTACGCCCTCGAGAACGACGTCGAGCTGGTCGTCGTCGGTCCCGAGGCACCGCTCGTCGCCGGTGTCGCCGACGCCCTCCGCACCCGGGGCATCCCGGTCTTCGGGCCGGGCAAGAAAGCCGCGGCGCTCGAGGGCAGCAAGACCTTCGCGAAACGCATCATGGACGAAGCCGGCGTACCGACCGGGCGGGCCACGCGCGTGGGCACCCTCGACGAGGCCCTCGGCGTGCTCGACGACTTCGGCTCCCCGTACGTCGTCAAGGCCGACGGGCTGGCGGCCGGCAAGGGCGTCCTCGTCACCGACGACCGCGACGCGGCGGTCGAGCACACCACCTACTGGCTGCAGCACGGGCCCGTCCTCGTCGAGGAGTTCCTCGAGGGTCCCGAGGTCTCCCTGTTCTTCCTCAGCGACGGCCACACGGTCGTGCCGCTCAGCCCCGCGCAGGACTACAAGCGCCTGCTCGACGGCGACGCCGGGCCCAACACCGGGGGCATGGGTGCCTACTCGCCGCTGCCTTGGCTCGCCGACCGCTTCGGCAGCGAGAAGGACTTCGTCGACGAGGTGCTCGACGCCATCGCCACCCCGACGGTGCGGCAGCTCGAGTCCGAGGGCACGCCGTTCATCGGCCTCCTCTACGCCGGGCTCATCCTCACCGAGCGGGGCGTCCGCGTCATCGAGTTCAACGCCCGGTTCGGCGACCCCGAGACGCAGGTCGTCCTGCCCCGTCTGGTCACGCCGCTCAGCGGGCTGCTGCTCGCCGCGGCGACCGGATCGCTGGGCAACCACGAGTCGCCGCGGTTCTCGTCCGACGTCGCGGTGACCGTGGTCCTCGCGAGCGAGGGCTACCCCGAAGGCGCCGTGAGCGGTCGCCCGCTGCGGGGTCTCGACGACGCGACCGCCGTCGCCGGGGTCCACGTCGCGCACGCCGCGACGGCTCGCCTCGACGACCAGCTCATCGCCACCGGAGGGCGCGTGCTCAGCGTCGTCGCCGAGGGGGCCGACTTCACCGAGGCCCGGGGTCGCGTCTACGAGGCCCTCTCCCGCATCGAGCTCGAGGGCGGCCAGTACCGCCACGACATCGCCGAGCGGGTCGCCCGATGACCGCCCCGGACGGCACGACGCCCTCCGCCTCCGGCCTCGACGCCGCCCCTCGCCACCTCGACGGGTGGACGCCGGTGTACTCGGGCAAGGTCCGCGACCTCTACGTCCCGGCACCGGTCGCCGGCTCGGTCGGCGACGCCGCCACCCTCGCCGACACCGAGTACGTGCTCGTCGTCGCGAGCGATCGGGTCAGCGCCTTCGACCACGTGCTCGAGCCCGGCATCCCGGGCAAGGGCGCCCTGCTGACGCAGCTCAGCCTCTGGTGGTTCGCCCAGCTCACCACCGTGCCCAACCACCTCGTCGACCCGACCACCGCCTCCGTCTCGCTGCCCGCGCAGGTCCGGGACCGCGCCATGCTCGTGAAGCCGCTCGACATGTTCCCCGTCGAGTGCGTCGTCCGCGGGTACCTGGTCGGCAGCGGCTGGGCCGAGTACCGCGAGCACGGCACCGTCTGCGGCATCCCGCTGCCCGAGGGGCTGTCGAACGGCGACCGGTTGCCCGAACCGATCTACACCCCGGCGTACAAGGCTCCGCTCGGCGAGCATGACGAGAACATCTCGTTCGAGCGCACCGTCGAACTCGTGGGGGCCGAGACCGCGGCGGCCCTGCGCGACCGGTCGCTCGAGATCTACCGCCTGGCGTCGGACGTGGCCGAGGCCCGGGGGGTCGTCCTCGCCGACACGAAGTTCGAGTTCGGCGCCGACCGGGCCACGGGCGAGATCACCCTGGGCGACGAGGTCCTCACGAGCGACAGCAGTCGCTTCTGGGACGCCGAGGTCGACGCCTCGGGCGACCGCACCCAGAGCTTCGACAAGCAGATCGTCCGCGACTGGCTCTCCGCGCACTGGGACGGCACGGGCGAAGCCCCCGCCTTGCCCGACGACATCGTCGCGCGCACCTCCGCCCGCTACCGCGAACTGATCGAGCGTCTGACCGCCCGCTGACCCGGGCCACATGCCCCGGGGCCCACGCACCGGGGCGCATCCCGGGGCCCGACCCGGGCCCCACACCGCGTTTCGTGCACTGCACCGCATCGAGATCCGGTGACGTGCACGGAACGCGGTGCGCCGTCGGTCGGGAATGCCCGGCCCGAGCGGCCGGTTCCTGTCGATGACACGTCACCGACCCGGTGACCACCCGACCAGACCTGGGGCCCCCATGACCGACACCTCCGCGACCGACGCGACGCGCGCCTCCTCGTCCGACCTGCTCGCCGCCGACACCGGCATGGGAGCCGTCACCCTGCGGGTCGCCGACCTCGACGCGATGACCGCGTACTACCGCGACGCGGTCACCCTCACGGTGCTGACCGCCGAGCCGGCCGTGGGCCGCGTGGTGCTCGGTCGAGGGGCGACCCCGATCGTCATCCTCGAGCACGCTCCCGAGTTGAAGCACGCCGGGCCGCGTGACGCCGGCCTCTTCCACACGGCGATCCTGTTCGAGACCGAGGCCGACCTCGCCGCCGCCGTCTACAGCGTCGCGACCCGTCACCCCGGCACGTTCACCGGCAGTGCGGACCACCTCGTCAGCAAGGCGTTCTACTTCACCGATCCCGAGGGCAACGGCATCGAGCTCTACTGGGACCGCAGCCGCAGCGAGTGGTCCTGGACCCACGGCCAGGTCGACATGGCCACCCTCGCCCTCGACCCGAACGCGTTCGTGCAGCAGAACGTCACCGAGGAGGCGCTGGCCGGCTCGGCGTCCCGTCCCGCCACGGTCGGCCACGTCCACCTGAGCGTGGGCGACGTCGAGTCGGCCCACCGGTTCTACGTCGAGCAGCTCGGCTTCGAGACGACGACGCGCTTCGGGCCGCAGGCACTGTTCGTCAGCGCGGGCGGCTACCACCACCACATGGCGATGAACACCTGGAACAGCGCCGGCGCCGGGCGCCGTCAGCTGGCGCTGGGCCTCGGCCTGGTGCGCATCGAGGTGCCGACGGCCGACGACCTGGGCGCCCTCGGCGAGCGCCTCGGGCACCACGGCGTCGCCACCCGCGACGACGGGCGTGTGCTCGGGTTCGACGATCCCTGGTCGAACCAGCTCCAGGTGACCGTCCGACCGCAGTCGGCCTAGCCCTCGGTCGCAGGCTCCCTCGGCGCTGGCGTCGCAGAGCCGCTGGCGCGGCTCCCTCGGCGACGCCGATGGCTACGGTGGTGAGCATGCCTGCAGCCGACTCCCCCACCTTCTCCACGCCCCCCGAGGGCGACCTCACGCTCGACGACCACGAGGCCGTCGCGGCGATGCTCGCCCGGGCCTTCCCGAGCTACGACCACTGGTACGCCGGGGCTCGCAGCTGGGCGGGCATGCAACCCGAGCTGCGGGTCGTCGCGCGTCAGGGCGACGTCGTGGTCGCGCACGCCGGTCTGCGACGTCAGTTCGTCACCGTCGGCGACGCCGACCTGCTCGTCACCGCGGTGGGCATGGTCGCGGTCTCACCGGCCGTCCAGGGCACCGGCCTCGGGGGCGAGCTGTTGCGCCGGGTGGACGCGGCGCTGACGTCGCTCGACAGCGGCTTCGGCGTGCTCGAGACCGGGGACGACGTCCAGGGCTTCTACCGACGCGGCGGGTGGCTGCCGCTCGACGGTCTCACGGCGCACTACACGGCGTTCAGCGCCGACGGCGCCGGCGTGCTGGTCACCCAGGACCACGGCTGGCTGCTCCGCGAGGGCACGCGCACCCTCGCCGACTGGCCGCAGGGCGAGCTGCACTGGAACGGCCAGATGGTCTGACCCGCGCGGCACTCGAGACCGCGCGAAGCCCGGAGACGCCGAGGAGGCGCGGTGACCGACGAACGGTCACCGCGCCTCCTGCGGTCTGTCGCGACTCGTGGCTACGCCGGGACGCCGACCTCGGCCGGGTCCTCGTTCGAACCGGGAGCCTCGGGCTCGACGCCCTTGCGGACGCGCAGGCCCAGGGTGGGGTCGACGTTGGTCCAGTACTCGTAGACCCGCTCGCGCAGGGCGGGCTGGGTGACCTTCGAGACGTGGCCCACGATGTTCTGCACCAGGCGGTCGCGCTCCTCGTCGTCGAGCACCTCGCGGACGAGCGTGCCGGCCTGGCCGAAGTCGTCGTCCTCGGGGTGCAACGTCACGGACGAGCGGACGAGCTCGCCGTCGCTCTCCCAGCCACCGGTGTCACCGGCGGCCTGCGGGTCCGCCGCGGGACCGCCGACCGAGTTCGGTGCGTAGACCGGCGCCGTCGCCTCGCTGAAGTGGTAGCGCGCGGCACCGTCCTTCGAGTACGAGTGCACCTCGGTCTTGGGCGTGTTCACCGGCAGCTGCTGGTGGTTGACGCCGATGCGGTAGCGGTGGGCGTCCGCGTAGCTGAAGATGCGGGCGAGCAGCATCTTGTCGGGGCTGGTCGCGATGCCGGGGACGAAGTTCGACGGGGCGAACGCGGCCTGCTCGATCTGCGCGAAGTAGTTCTCGGGGTTGCGGTTCAGCGTCATGGTGCCGACCTCGATGAGCGGGTAGTCCGCGTGCGGCCACACCTTCGTCAGGTCGAACGGGTTGAAGCGGTACGTGGCCGCCTCGTCGTAGGGCATGACCTGCACCGACAGCGTCCAGGTGGGGAAGTCGCCGCGGTCGATGGCCTCGGAGAGGTCGCGGATGTGGAAGTCGGCGTCCTCTCCCGCGATGCGGTCGGCGTCGTCCTGCGTGAGGATCTTGTTGCCCTGGTTCGTCTTGAAGTGGTACTTGACCCAGAAGCGCTCGCCCTCGGCGTTGATCCACTGGTAGGTGTGCGAACCGAAGCCGTCCATGTTGCGCCACGAGGCGGGGAGGCCGCGGTCGCCCATCAGCCAGGTGACCTGGTGCGCCGACTCGGGCGAGAGCGTCCAGAAGTCCCACTGCATGTCGTGGTCGCGCAGGTGCGAGCCGGGCAGGCGCTTCTGCGAGTGGATGAAGTCGGGGAACTTGATGCCGTCGCGGATGAAGAAGACGGGCGTGTTGTTGCCCACGAGGTCGTAGTTGCCCTCGCTCGTGTAGAACTTCAGCGCGAAGCCACGGGGGTCGCGCCACGTGTCGGGGCTGCCCTGTTCGCCGGCGACGGTCGAGAAGCGGGCGAGCATCTCGGTCTCGACACCGGGCTGGAAGAGCGCGGCGCGGGTGTAGCGCGAGACGTCGGCCGTCGTGACGAACGTGCCGAAGGCGCCGCCGCCCTTGGCGTGGACGATGCGCTCGGGCACCTTCTCGCGGTTGAAGTTGGCGAGCTTCTCGACCAGCTTGTGGTCGTGCAGGACGATCGGGCCGTCGGCGCCGACCGACTGCGAGAACTCGTCGCTGGCGGCGGGGGCGCCGTTGTCGGTGGTGGTGATCTTCTTGGCGTCGGTCATGTGTCCTCTTTCGTTCGTGGTTCGTCGTCGTGTGAGATCAGGGGGCGGGCCGGTCAGGCCGCCGGGACGGTCGCGTCCACGCGGTCGGACGAGGAGGCGCGGGTCGGCTCGTCGCCCTCCCCACCCTCGGACTCGGCCGCCCGGCAGGCCGGGCACAGGCCCCAGAAGGTCACCTCGGCGGTCTGCACGAGGTACCCCGAGTCGTGCGAGGGGGTGAGGCAGGGGGCGTGGCCGACGACGCAGTCCACGTCGGCGACCGAGCCGCACACCCCGCAGACCACGTGGTGGTGGTTGTCACCCGTCCTCAGCTCGTAGAGCGCTGCCGAGCCCGCGGGTTCGATGCGACGCACCAGCCCGGCACCGGTCAGCGCGTTGAGGACGCCGTAGACCGCCTGCACCGACGTGCCGGGCAGGTCGAGGGCGACCCGGGCGAAGACCTGCTCGGCGGCCGCGTGGGGCGACGGCTCGAGGGCGCGCAACACGGCGAGCCGGGGCTCGGTCACGCGCAACCCGGCGGAGCGCAGTGCCTCGCGGGGGTCGTCGGTCGGATGGGTCATGCATCAAGTGAACCACTCTTTTGATCAGATCAAAACAATCCGGGCCACCTCGGAGGACGTTCCCTGGTTCGGCGCGCCGCACCTGTGGACAACCACACCCGAGCGGCCACGGGTCGCTACCGTCGTCGACATGAGCACCGCCGCCCCGACACCGCCGTCCGTCGTCGTCCCCCCGGGCCGCGACCTCGTGGTGGATCTCGCCCGCGTCTTCTGCGTCCTGCTGGTCGTCGCGATCCACGTGATGATGGTCGGTGTCGCCGTCGACGCGACGGGCGCCGTCGTGGCGAACCGTCCCCTGCAAGAGCAGTCCTGGTTCCCGCTCTCGACGTGGGCCGGGCAGATCATGCCGCTCTTCTTCGTGGTGGGCGGGTTCGCCAGCGCCACGGCCTGGGCCGGGGCACGGCGCCGCGGCGCCGACGCCGGCGACTTCGTCCGCGGTCGCCTCCTGCGCCTCGCCCGGCCCGCGAGCGCGGTCTTCGTCGTCCTCGCGATCGCCCTCGCCGTCGCGACCCTGCTCGGTGCCGATCCCGAACTGCTCGACGTCGTGGCGACCGGTGTGGGCTCCCCGTTCTGGTTCCTCGCCGCCTACGGCATCACGCAGCTGCTCGTGCCGGTGATGGCCCGGCTGCACACGACCCGCCCGTGGGCGACGCTGTTCGTCCTGGTGGTCGCCGCGGTCCTGGTCGACGCGGTGCGGTACGGCACCGGCGTCACGGCCGTCGGCCTCCTCAACCTCGCCTTCGTGTGGCTCTTCGTGCAGCAGCTCGGCTTCGCCTACGCCGACGGGCTGTTCCGTCGGACCCCTCGGGCCGTGCTGCTCGTCGTCGCCGTCGTGGCGTACGCCTCGCTGGTCCCGCTGACGACGGCCGGGCCGTGGTCGGACGACATGCTGAGCAACCTCAACCCGCCGACGGTGCCGCTCATGGTGCTCGGGGTGGCGCAGATCTGCGTCCTGTCGCTCGTGCACCCCGCCCTGGCGCGTCTCATGTCCACGTCGGCGGCCCGCGCCGTCGTGTTCGCCGTCGGCAGCCGCGGCATGACCATCTACCTCTGGCACCTCCCGCTGTTGATCGCCGTGCTCGGGGTCCTCTTGGCCGTGGGCGGGCCGCTCCCCCAACCCTCGACCGCCACCTGGTGGTGGACGCGCCTCCCGATCTGGGCCCTCGTCATCGGGCTGACCTGCCTGGTCTCGCTGGCGACCGCCCGGTTCGAGCTGCCGCCGCGAGCGTTCGCCGAGGGGCGGCGCCGCGCCTCCTGGTGGTCGATCGGGGTGGCGGCGGTGCTCGCCATCGGGCCGCCGTTCGACGTGATGCACGAGGGCCTCGACCTGCGCAACGCGATCGCGGGCGCGATCTGCCTGCCCCTGGCCGTCTGGCTGCTCGGCCGGTCGCGCCCCGACGTCGACCCGGAGTCCGCCCCGCGGGCCACCGCCGACAGGCCCGCGGACGCAGCCCACACGGGGTAGACGCCCGGCCGACGGGGGGTTCGGCCGGGCGTCCGGCGGTCTCGGGGCGGATCAGGAACCCCGGGACCGGACGCGGAACAGAAGGCCCGATCACGAGGCCCGCGCTCTGTCCGCTGAGAACACCCTGCGGCGCGAACCAATGATCCGGCTGACAGGTGGCTCGCATTCCGCTGACCATCGCCGCGACGGCCGATGCCTCCACGACGACGGCACCACCAGGAGGCGCGCGCGGCTGCCGTAGACTCGTCGCGTCCACCCGTTGACGCCTCTGTAGGAGTAAACCAGTGCCCACAATCGTCGTCGAGGTCATGCCCAAGGCTGAACTGCTCGACCCCCAGGGCAAGGCCGTCGCCGGTGCCCTCTCCCGTCTCGGCAAAGGGGCGTTCACCGACGTCCGCATCGGCAAGCGCTTCGAGGTCACGGTCGAGGGCGAGGTGACCGACGCCGTCCTCGCGGACGTCCGCGAGCTCGCCGACGACATGTTCTCGAACTCGGTCATCGAGGACGTCGTCTCGATCACCGTCGCCGACGCTCCCGCCGCCCTCTGATGCGCGTCGGCGTCGTCACCTTCCCAGGCTCCCTCGACGACCGTGACGCGCAGCGCGCGGTCCGACTCGCGGGCGGCGAGCCCGTCGCCCTCTGGCACGGCGACCACGACCTGAAGGGCGTCGAGGCGATCATCCTGCCCGGCGGCTTCAGCTACGGCGACTACCTGCGTGCCGGCGCGATCGCCTCCTTCTCGCCGATCATGGCCGACGTGGTCGACGCCGCGAACGCGGGCATGCCCGTCCTCGGCATCTGCAACGGCTTCCAGATGCTCGCCGAGGCCCGCCTGATCCCGGGGGCGCACACTCGCAACGCGCACCAGCAGTTCATCCGCCGCGACCAGCGTCTCGTCGTCGAGAACGCCCGCACCGACTGGACGAACGGCTTCACCGAGGGGCAAGAGATCACCATCCCCCTCAAGAACGCGGACGGGCGCTTCATCGCCGACGCCGAGACCATCAAGCGCATCGAGGGCGAGGGGCAGGTCGCCTTCCGCTACGTCGGCGTGAACCCGAACGGGTCGATGGACGACATCGCCGGCGTCACCAATGCGCGCGGCAACGTCGTCGGCCTCATGCCGCACCCCGAGCACGCCGTCGAAGAGGGCTTCGGCCCCGACACCCCCGCCGCGATGTCGAGCGGCGTCGACGGCCTGACCTTCTTCACGTCCGTTCTCGAGAGGGCCCTCGCCAAGTGACCGACCAGACCGACCGCGCCCCGCACGACGCCGAGATGATCGACGTCCGCTCCGAGGGTCACGTGCCCGACACCGTGGCGAACGCCGCGGCGACGCCCGATCGCGAGCAGCCCTACGGCGCCCTCGGCCTGAAGGCCGACGAGTACGCGAAGATCCGCGAGATCCTGGGGCGTCGCCCCACGAGCGGTGAGCTCGCCATGTACTCGGTCATGTGGAGCGAGCACTGCTCCTACAAGTCGAGCAAGATCTACCTCCGGCAGTTCGGCCAGAAGGTCTCGCCCGCCATGAAGAAGAACCTGATGGTCGGCATGGGCGAGAACGCCGGAGTGGTCGACGTGGGGGGCGGCTGGGCCGTCACCTTCAAGGTCGAGTCGCACAACCACCCGAGCTACATCGAGCCGTTCCAGGGGGCGGCCACCGGCGTGGGCGGCATCGTCCGCGACATCATCTCGATGGGTGCCCGCCCCGTCGCGGTCATGGACCAGCTGCGCTTCGGCGACATCGACGCGGCGGACACGGCCCGCGTGGTCGACGGCGTCGTCGGTGGCATCAGCTTCTACGCCAACTGCCTCGGCCTGCCCAACATCGGCGGCGAGACCTACTTCGACGCCGTCTACCAGGGCAATCCCCTGGTCAACGCACTGGCCGTGGGCGTCCTGCGCCACGAAGACCTCCACCTGGCCAACGCCCGGGGCGTCGGCAACAAGGTGGTCCTGTTCGGTGCGCGCACCGGCGGTGACGGCATCGGCGGCGCCTCCATCCTCGCCTCCGACACGTTCTCGTCCGGCGGGCCCACCAAGCGTCCTGCCGTCCAGGTCGGCGACCCGTTCGCCGAGAAGGTGCTCATCGAGTGCTGCCTCGAGCTGTTCCGCGACGAACTGGTCGAGGGCATCCAAGACCTCGGTGCAGCCGGCATCAGCTGCGCCACGTCCGAGCTCGCCTCGAACGGCGACGGCGGCATGTTCATCGAACTCGACAACGTCCTGCTGCGCGACCCGTCGCTCACCGCCGAAGAGATCCTGATGAGCGAGAGCCAAGAACGCATGATGGCCGTCGTGCGTCCCGAGAAGCTCGACGCGTTCCTCGCGGTCGTGGCGAAGTGGGACGTCGAGACGAGCGTGCTCGGCGAGGTCACCGACACCGGCCGTCTCGTCATCAACTGGCACGGCGAAGAGATCGTCAACGTCGAGCCCCGCACGGTCGCCGTCGACGGCCCGGTGTATGAGCGCCCCGTCGCCTACCCTACCTGGATCGACGCCCTGCAGGCCGACAGCGCCTCGTCGCTGCCCCGCCCCACGGGCAACGCCGTCCTTCGCGAGCAGTTCCTCGAACTGCTCGGCTCGCCCAACCTGGCCGACAAGAGCTGGGTCACGAACCAGTACGACACCTACGTGCTGGGCAACACCGCGCTCAGCTTCCCCGACGACGGAGGCATGATCCGAGTCGACGAAGAGACCGGTCTCGGCTTCGCGATCGCGACCGACGCCAACGGGCGCTACTGCCAGCTCGATCCCAAGCAGGGTGCTCGCCTGGCGCTGGCCGAGGCGTACCGCAACGTCGCCGTGACCGGTGCCGTGCCCGCCGCCGTGACCGACTGCCTGAACTTCGGCAGCCCCGAGGACCCCGAGGTCATGTGGCAGTTCTCGCAGGCCGTCGAGGGCCTGGCCGACGGCTGCCTCGAGCTCGAGATCCCCGTCACGGGCGGCAACGTGTCGTTCTACAACCAGACCGGCACACGTCCGATCCACCCCACACCCGTGGTGGGCGTCCTCGGCGTGATCGACGACGTCGCCAAGCGCATCCCGTCCGGCTGGCAGGACGAAGGCGACAACATCTACCTGCTCGGCACCACGGCGCTCGAGCTCGACGGATCGGCCTGGGCCGGCGTGGTCCACGACCACCTCGGCGGTCGACCGCCGGCGGTCGACCTCGCGGCCGAGGCGCAGCTCGCGCAGCTCCTGCACGCAGGTGGCGACCAGTCGTTGATCGCGGCGGCCCACGACCTGAGCGACGGCGGCCTGGCACAGGCGTTGGCCGAGGCCGTGCTGCGCTTCGGAGTCGGTGCTCGCGTCTGGCTGGGTGAGATCATCGAGCGGGACGGCATCGACGTCGCGACCGCGCTCTTCAGCGAGTCGACCGGTCGCGTGATCGTCTCGGTGCCCCGCGAGGACGACGTCCGCTTCCGCGGCCTCTGTGAGGGCCGCGGCTACCCGGTGGCCCGCATCGGCGTCACCGACGGCGAGTCGGGGTCGCTCGAGGTACAGGACGTCTTCACGGTGTCCATCGACGAGCTGCGCAGCACCCACCGTGGCACTCTGCCGGCCCGCTTCGGAGCCACCATCGGCGACTAGTCACCATCCGGCATGGCACCGAAGGCCCTCACCACAGGTGAGGGCCTCCGGTGTCTTGCGAGGCAAGCCCTGAGCCTCGGATTATTCGCATGTAAAATGTCTCATGTGCAGACCCCGCCCCTGTCCCCCGCTGGACCCTTCCGCGATCGCGAGCACTTCTCGGGCATCCAGGGCCTCCGGTTCGTGGCGGCCCTCCTGGTGGTCGTCACCCACACCGTGTTCTACGCCCACGAACGGCTCGACCCCTCGTTCCGCCCGTGGAGCTACGGATCGGTCGGGGTTGACGTCTTCTTCGCGATCAGCGGCTTCGTCATGATGCACTCCGTTCGTCGCCTGGAGGGCACACCGCGGGCCTGGGCGACCTTTGCGCGTCGCCGACTCGATCGCATCGTCCCGCTCTACTGGCTCGCGACGACCCTCAAGGTGCTGACGTTGGTACTCGTCCCTTCGGCCGTGCTGCACGCCACCCTCGAGCCGGCCAACACGCTCGCGTCGTACTTCTTCATCCCGACCCGCAACGCCGAAGGCAACATCGAACCCGTCCTCGGCGTCGGCTGGACCCTCGTCTTCGAGTGTGCGTTCTACGCCCTCGTGACCTTGTGCCTGGCCCTCAGGGTCAGAGTCCTGCCCACCGTCGGAGCGGTGCTCGTCAGTTGCTCGGCGCTGTGGTGGGCCTTCGACGCCGCTCGCCCGGCATGGGCGGTCTATTTCGACCCCATCGTCCTGTTCTTCCTCATCGGCATGGTGATCGCCGAGCTGACGCGTCCCGCTCGCCGTGGCTGGTTGTGGGCCGTGCTCGCGGTCTCCCTGGTGGCCCTGGCGGTCGTGCTCGCCACATCCGCCGGCGACGGGGGCTTCGGGCGCAACGCACCAGCCCGATTCGCGGGCGTCACGGCCGTCGTCGCGGCGACGGTGCTGGCCGAAGGTCCCCTTCGCCGCGTGACGCCGACCTGGGTCCTCACCGGCGGTGCCGCGTCGTACGCGCTCTACCTGTTCCACCCCTTGGTGGCCCCGGCCGTGCCCGAGCTCTTCGCGCGCCTGGGTTGGATCGACGGCTGGCTGTCGGTCGCCGTGTCGGTTCCACTCCTGGTGGCCCTGTCGTTCATCATCCACCGTCGCGTCGAGCGCCCCCTCGCCAGGGTTCTCGCCCGACGAGGACGCGACCCCCGGCGCCCGCTCGGCTCCGAGTCAGAAGAGCCCCAACCGGCCTAGCTGCTGGCGCCCGACCGCGCACCGACGACTCTCCCCGAGGCGCGAAGCGGGGACGATCGCGTTCGGCGAAGCCGAACACGCCGCCGGAGGCGGCAAGACAGGCACGAACAGCAATTCCCCCGGGCCGCAAGGCCAGGGGGAATCAAATTGCTGGGGTACCTGGACTCGAACCAAGAACAACTGAACCAGAATCAGTCGTGTTGCCAATTACACCATACCCCAATGATGACAACCGTCAGGTCTACATCACTGTCGGCCCATCATCTGGACCGACGTCTACTGTACAGCATCTGCCAGGCGTTCGAGGCCACCGATGAGGTCCCGGTTGATCACGGCAGCGACGCGGGCGCCGTCGCCGGCGGCAACGATGAGTTGCTGGGGGCCGGGCGCGGTGCTCTCGCCGGCGGCGTACAGCCCGGGAACCGACGTGCGACCATGGCCGTCCACGACGAGCAGTCCGTCGCCGTCCAGGTCGGCCCCCGTCGCCGAGACGTAGTCGAGCGCGGCCGACCACTCCGGGCGGACGAAGCCCCCGGCCCGAGGCACGACCGTGCCGTCCTCGAGCACGACGCCACGCATGCCGTCACGATCGCCGTCGATGCTCGTGACGCGACGACGATCCACGGTGATCCCCCGGGCGGCCAACGCAGCCTCGTCCGCCGAGGTCACCACGTCCGAACCGTGCGTGAAGACGATGAGGTCGTCGGTCCACTGCGAGAGCAACAGGGCGCGGTCGACGAGGTCGGGGTGCTCACCGATCAGGGCGAGTGGCTGGTCACGCTTGTCGTACCCGTCGCACTCGATGCAGCTGTGGACGTACGTGCCGTAGAACGCCCGGAGTTGGGCGATCTCAGGCAGGGTCTCGCTCAGACCCGTCGTCACCAGCACGGTCCCTGCCAGCGCGGACGACTCCTGCCCACGGAACGCGCACGAGATCTCGAACCCGCCGTCGACCGGGACGACGTTCGTCGCCAGGGTCTGCCGGTGTTCGGCTCCCTCGTACCCCAGGAACTCGTCGCGTCCGAGCTTGCGGAGCTCGAGCGGCGAGATGCCGTCGCGGGTGAGGTACCCGTGCGAGAGCAGCGTGGCGGAGTTCCGCGGCCGGTTGCTGTCGATCAGCACGACGCGTCGGCGGGCGCGGACGAGGTTGAGCGCGGCGCTCAACCCTGCGGGGCCGCCCCCGATGACAGCGACGTCGTAGCGCTCGGTCATGAGCGGTCGGCGAGAGCCGAGAGTCGGGCAAGGGTCGACTCGCGGCCGAGGATCTCCATCGACTCGAACAACGGCGGACTCACGCGACGCCCGGACAGCGCCACCCGCAACGGGCCATAGGCCACGCGGGGCTTGAGGCCGAGTCCGTCGACGAGCGCCTCCTTGAGGACCGCCTGGATCGACTCGTGCGTCCAGTCGGCCAGGCCCTCGAGGGCAGCCGAGGAGGCGCGCAGCACCTCGGTGGACCGCTCGCCCAGCGAGGCCAGCGCGTCATCCTCGTGGACAAGGTCGTCGTCGGCGACGAACAAGAAGCCGAGCATGCCACGAGCCTCGGACAGGAGGGTCATGCGTTCTTGGACGAGAGGCGCTGCCTGAACGAGCACGGCACGCTCGGCCTCCGTCGGCGGAATGCTGACGACCCCGTCGAGGTAGGGCAGCAATCGCTCGGTGAAGTCCCCGACGGACAGCAGTCGGATGTGGTCGCCGTTGATCGACTCGGCCTTCTTCACGTCGAATCGCGCGGGGTTCGGGTTCACGTCGACCACGTCGAACGCCGCGACCATCTCGTCGATCGAGAACACGTCCCGATCGTGAGTCAAAGACCACCCCAAAAGCGCCAGGTAGTTGACGAGGCCCTCGGGGATGAAGCCGCGGTCTCGGTGGTGGAACAGGTTGGACTCGGGATCGCGCTTCGAGAGCTTCTTGTTGCCGTCACCCATGACATAGGGCAGATGGCCGAACCGAGGGACGAACGTGGTGATGCCGAGCTCGACCAGCGCCTCGTAGAGGGCGATCTGGCGGGGAGTGGACGAGAGGAGGTCCTCACCGCGCAGGACGTGGGTGATGCCCATCAGAGCATCGTCCAGCGGGTTCACGAAAGTGTAGAGAGGCACCCCGTTCGGTCGGACGACGACGAAGTCGCTGAACGATCCCGCCGGGAACGTGATCTCACCACGGACGAGGTCGTCGAAGCTGAGGTCGCGGTCGGGCACTCGCAACCGGAGTGCCGGCTGACGCCCCTCGGCTCGGAACGCCGCACGTTGTTCGTCGCTCAGCTCACGCTCGAAGTTGTCGTAACCCTGCTTGGGGTCGCGACCGTTGGCGATGTTGCGAGCTTCGATCTCTTCACCCGTGGCGAAGCTCTCGTAGAGAAGCCCCCGCTCCAGCAGCTGATCGATGACCCCGCGATAGATGTCGTGGCGCTGAGACTGACGGTAGGGGCCATGAGGCCCACCTGCGTCGATGCCCTCGTCCCAGTCGATGTTGAGCCAACGAAGCCCGTCGAGGATCTGCTCGTAGCTCTCTTCGCTGTCTCGGGCCGCATCGGTGTCTTCGATGCGGAACACGAGCTTGCCACCCGTGTGCCGGGCGTAGGCCCAGTTGAAGAGGGCGGTGCGGATGAGGCCGACATGCGGCGTTCCGGTGGGCGAGGGGCAGAACCGCACGCGCACGTCGGTGCCGGTGGCGGTGGAGAAGGGAGCTGACATCGCTGACGATCTTACCGGGGTTGGTGGGTGGGTCAGCGTTAAACGCAGAAAGGCCCCTTCCGAAGAAGGGGCCTTTCTGGTGTTTCGT
>NZ_JACYNS010000058.1:0-15242 GCF_014839405.1 Frigoribacterium sp. CFBP 13605
GCGGGCGCCGCATCGACCGCGGGCGTCCGGGCACCCGCCGGCGGCGGCCCGTAGCCGGCGCGGATGCTCGTCGTCACCCGGTCGAGCAGGTCGGCCCAGACGTCGCGGCTGTCCGCGTCGACCACGGCGCCGGTCCGCGTGATCCAGTGGCGCGCGACGACGGCGATGCCGTTCATCAGCGAGCTGACGAGCACCTCGGCCTCGAGCGGGTCGGTGGCCGGGCTGCGCTCGGCCATCTCGATCGAGAGCTGCTCGGTGACGCGGGTGAAGACGTCCTGGATCAGGCTGTGCGACCGCGGGTCGCCCCCGTCGTCGCCGAGGACGCCCCAGAGGTACGAGACGACGGCCGGCAGGTCGATGCCCTGCATGGCCTGGATGATCTCGGCGAACAGGGAGGCGCGGCTGCCGTCGCCGACGGGCGTCGCGGCGGTCGCGGCCCGGAACTCGTCGACGGCGCCGGTGAGCACGCGGGTGCAGGCCGTCATGACGACCTCGTCGAGCGACGAGAAGTGGTTGAAGACCGTGCGGCGCGAGACGTCGGCACGCTCGGCGAGCTCGTCGACGCTGAAGCGGGGCGCCCCGCGCTCGGCGATGAGCGCGTCGGCGGCGTCGAGGATCGCCTGGCGGTGCTTCGCCTTGAGGGCGGCACGGCGGTCGGGCACCAGGGTCTTGACGGTCACCTGCCTACACTAAGTGCAGCGACGCACTCGGTGCACCCACAGCGGCTGGGGAGTCGCTGGGACTTGCGCGGCCGGGACGCGGCCGCCGTACCCCGCCGCCCCGCGCCTCCCCGTCCGGCCGACCGGACGAGCAGGGGCGCCCCCGGCGCACGGCCACGGGACGCCCCTGCCCCGGCGGCTAGTCCGCGGCGATCTCGCGGAGGGTGGCGAGATGCGCGGCCCAGGCCTCGCGCCCAGCCGGCGTCGCCTTGAGGCTCGTCCGGGGCCGCTTGCCGACGAACCCCTTCGTCACGGCGACGTAGCCCGCGGCCTCGAGGGCGCTGACCTGCTTGCTCAGCGTCGAGTCGGTCACCTGCACGGCGTCGCGCAGGTCGCGGAAGTCGAGACCCTCGGCCGCGGCGAGCGCCGCCATCATCGAGAAACGGACGGGCTGGTGCAACAACTCGGACAGCCGGAGGCGCGGGTGCGGTCGCGCGGTCATCGTCGCGCCTCGCGCACCTCGACGGCCGCGCAGGCGACCGACACCGCGAGCAGGACCGCCGCCATGACGGCACTGCCGACGACGTCCTGGCCCTGCGAGAAGCCGACGACGAGCATGGCCCCGACGTAGCAGGCGAAGAACGCGGCCAGGTAGGCCATCCAGCGTCGGCCGAAGCCGACGCGGGCCGACCTCCTCAGCAGGACGAACGCCACGACCAGGACGGCGATCCAGACGAGCAGGCCACCCATCGCGACGAAGTAGGCGGCGCCCGTCGTGAGCCCCATGGCGAGGGTGCCCATCGACGCGGCGGCACCCAGGCCGAGCAGGAAGGCGACGGCGGGCCAGCTCGCCGCCGACGTCGCGCTGCGGCCCACGGCGTCCGCCCGGTCGAGCAGGCGCCGGGCCTCGGCGGAGTCGGGGGTGCCGGTCGTGCCGGTGATGTCAGCGGTCATGGTGGTCGTCCTCTCGTAGGACTCCCACTCTAGAAAGTACTTTCCCGATAAGCAAGTACTTTCTCGTCGATGCGATCGAGTGGGCAGAAGATGTTCGTCCCCTGCGGCGGAAGGACGTCTTCTGCCCACTCGACCGGCCCGTCGAGGCCGGGGCGTCCGGTCGGGCGCCGCCGGGGCCGCGCTAGATCGTCTCGTCGAGGTCGAGCAGACGGGCGCTCTCGTCCCACAGGCGTCGGGCGAGGTCGGCGTCGGCCGCCTGACGGGCCACGCGACCGGGGGCCTTGAGGCGGTCGAAGTAGTTGCCGCTCGGCGCGGGCACGGTCGCCGCCCCCGCGAGGCGGATCAGCGGCTCGGCTCCGTCCTCGGTCGAGACGGCCAGGCGCTTGGCCGCGGTCATGAACGCGCCGTCGCCACCGAAGCCCGAGGCGACGAACCCGGGGTGGAACGCGAACGCGTCGACCCCGCCGCCGGCGCGGGGAAGGCGTCGGGCCAGCTCACGGGTGAACAGCACGTTGAGCAGCTTCGAGGTGCCGTAGGCGCGGAAGCCGCCGGCCCACGCACCCCGTGCGTTGTCGAGGTCGTCGAGGTCGACCTTGCCGAAGAGGTTGCCGGCACTCGAGGTCTGGACGATGCGGACCGACCCGGCCGGCGCCTCCTTCGCCGTCTCGAGGAGGCGCGGCGTCAGCAACGCGGTCAGGAGGAACGGAGCGAGGTGGTTGCCCTGGAACGTCGTCTCGTGGCCGTCGACGGTCAGCGAGCGCTCGGGGATCGTGGCGCCGGCGTTGTTCGCCAGGACGTGGATGCGCGGCAGCTCGGCGAGCAGCTGCTCGGCCAGGTCACGGACGGTCGACAGGTCGGAGAAGTCGGCGAGGTAGGCGGTGCCTCCGATCTCGTGCGCGACGGTGCGGGTGCGGTCGGGGTTGCGGCCGACGACGGCGACGGTGGCTCCGAGGCGGGCGAGCTCGCGGGCGGCGGCGCGGCCGATGCCCGAGCTGGCTCCGGTGACGACCACGGTCCGGTCGTCGAGGCGGGCGGCGGGAGGCAGGGTGACGGTCATGCAGGGGACGCTAGGCGGGATGCGCCGGGGCCGGGTCGGCGGTCGGCGTTCTCTCGGCAGGCGTACAGCCGCGCGGGCCTCCGCCCGCGGTAGCGTCGCATTACGAGACGAAGTGTCTCGATTCATGGCGTGGTCTCCGCGCCGTGACCCGACCCTCCTCAGAGAAGAGACGACATGTCCGACGCCACCGCCCCCCTGACCGGCTCCCGCACCATCGGCACCTGGCTCGACCACCCCGAGGGCGGGCCGGCGCTCCGTGCCGCCCTCGGGCAGGGAGGCGCGTTCGACGAGGGCGCGCTGGCCCCGGTCCGCGGCCTGCCGCTGCAGCAGCTGGTCGCGATGAGCCAGGGGCAGGTGCCGCAGGAGCTGGTCGACGGCCTGGTGCTGCAGGTCAACGGCGGCGTCGTGCCCGACGAGGCGGTCGAGGCCGACGGTCCGTGGCGCGAGACCGTCACCCCCGGCCGCTTCGCCGGCAAGACCGTGATCGTCACGGGAGCGGCATCCGGCATCGGCCGGGCGACGGCGTCGCGGGTGGCACGCGAGGGCGGTCGCGTCGTCGCCGTCGACCTCTTCGCCGACAAGCTGGAGGCACTGGTCACCTCCCTGCCCGACGCCGACGTGGTCACCGTGGCCGGCGACATCACGAAGCAGGACGACATCGACGCGATCGTCGCGGCGGCCGGCGACCGCATCGACGCCCTGGCCAACATCGCCGGCATCAACGACGACTTCTCGCCCCTGCACGAGACGAGCGACGCCATGTGGGACCGCGTGATCGGCATCAACCTCACCGGCGGGTTCAAGCTGTCGCGCGCCGTGATCCCCGTGATGCTCGGGGCCGGGCGCGGCTCGGTCGTCAACGTGGCCTCGGAGGCGGGACTGCGCGGCAACGCGTCGGGCAACGCGTACACGGTGTCGAAGCACGGCGTCGTCGGCCTGACCAAGTCGGCGGCCTTCATGTACGCGAAGCAGGGCATCCGGGTCAACGCGGTGGCACCCGGCGGCGTGGCGACCGGCATCCCGTTCCCGGCGAACGTGTCCGAGGCGGGGTCGGCGCGGCTCCGTCCGTTCCAGGCGGCGATCCCGACGATCGCGACGGCCGAGGAGCTCGCGGCGTCGATCACGTTCCTGCTGAGCGACGACGCGGTGAACGTCAACGGCGCGATCCTGGCGAGCGACGGCGGCTGGTCGGTCCAGTAGGAGGGGTGGGTCCGCGGCGGGCGTGCGGGAGGATGGACCGGTGACCACCGCACGCCCCGGCCGCGCCCGCAGCGAGGCCGCCCGCCTCGCGATCCTCGACGCGACCCGCGACGAGCTGGCCGAGCGTGGCTACGACAAGCTCTCGCTCGACCGCATCGCGGCGGCGGCGGGGGTCGGCAAGGCGACGATCTACCGCTGGTACCCGGCGAAGGCGGCGCTGGTGGCCGAGGGCATGCTCACGGGACACCTGCTGCCCCACCTCGAGGTGGCCGACACGGGCGACGTCCGTCGGGACGTGCTCGACTGGCTCCGCGCCTCCTTCTCGACCTTCGCCTCGCCCGCGGCGGGCGGGCTGATCCGCGCGTCCATCGCGGCGACCGCCGAGGACGCCGCCGTCGCCGAGCACTACGAGGAGCGGGTCACCTCGGTCACGCGGGCGGCACTGCTCGCCCGCCTCGAGTCCGGGAGGCGCGCGCGGCAGATCCGGGACGGCGCCCCCCTCGAGGCCCTCGTCGAGTCGCTGATCGGCACCGTGCTGCTGCACGTCGTGACGCGCCGCGATCCCGGGCCGGCCGCGCTCCACGCGACGGTGGACCTGCTGTTCGACGGCGTCGCGGCGCGGTCGGACTGACGCGTCACCGCCCGCCCATCGCCTCCTCCACAGAGGGGCGCCGAGCGTGCCCGACGGCGTCCGCCTGTGGAGGGACGCCTCCATCGCCTCCAGTAGCAGTGGGTGGTGGCCGAGGGCAGCCTCTGAGCAGGTCGCGCGGGCCCGACGAGCCGGCGTCGTACTCCGGTGACGCGCCACCGGGGCCCATCGTTGGTCACCCGACCAACGTCGACCGTGAACGCGTGCATCGCACCGCCGTCGGCCACAGGATCGTTCTCGCAAGGCAGTTCCACTCGACAACACGAAGCACCGCAACTCGAACTCCTACGACAACGAAAGAGGACGAACCATGAGCAAGCTGAAGTCGAAGACCGCCACGATCATCGCCGCCGTCGCCGTGAGCGGCGTCGCCGTCACGGGGCTGAGCGGATTCGCCGCCGCACCCGCACAGGCGGCGACCACCGCCCCCGCCTCGCCGGAGTCCAGCACCGGCAGCCCGATCACGGGCAGCGTCACCCTCGACCCGCTGGCGATCGTCAGCGCGATCAGCGCCGCCGTCAACGACCAGGGCGACCGGTCGGGCGCCGTGCTGGCCGCCCTGGACGTCGGCTACTACAACGCCGGCAACCCCGACCGGCTCACGGTCGCGGTCGTGAACAAGAACCAGGACATCACCGTCGAGGGCTCGATCGCCGACGCCCAGCCGATCGACATCAAGGGCGGCAGCTACGTCATCTACTGGTTCGACGGCCCCGGCAAGGTCACCAACAACGGTGACGGCGGCTACCTGAACTGGGGCGTGCTCGGCAACAACGTCAAGACCGACAACGTCATCAGCATCAACGGCGGCTGACCCCGCCGCGGCACCGCGGAACCGCCCCGACGTCCTCACCGGACGCCGGGGCGGTTCCGCGTGCGCCGTCAGGCCGGCGGCAGGGCAGGAGGCGCGGGTCGGTTCGGCGCCTCGACCGCCGCCTGGCCGTCCCGACGGCGCCCCCGCCGCACGATGCGCGACCGGATGACGCCCTTGACGAACGCGACCGAGACGAGCGCCGTCCGGTTCGGGGCACTCCACGTCCGCATGAGACGGGCCAGGTGCCAGGCCACGGCCTGGCGGCTGTAGGCCGTCTCGCGGGCGATCTCGGCGTTCGAGAGGCCGTAGGCGGTGAGCGTGAGCATCTGCCGCTCGACGTCGTCGAGGTCGGGGGCGTCGGCCACGAGGTCGAGCACGACGTCGGGCCCCGGGGCCGCAGGGGGTGGCTGGGAGCCGCCCCCGCCTCCTGGTCCCCCGCCCGCCGGGGCGGCGACGAGACGGGGCCGGTGCCGCGCCCACTCCTCGGCCCAGCAGGTCCCGAGCTCGTGGGCGACCTGCGAGGCGCGCGCCATCGCGAGGACGAGCGCCCCGGCCTGCCCGCCCGACGCCGAGTGCATGACGAGCGAGAAGATGCGCAGCGCGGGCAGGGCACCCCGCAGGACGACGGCCAGGTCGACGTCGGGGCAGGTCGCACTGCGGCGGGCGACGGCACGCAACTCGTCGAGGCACGAGGCCGACACCGGACGACCGTGCTCGACCGCGGCGAGGGCCGGACCGAGCACGATCGGCACGATCTCGGCGTACCGGTCGCGCAGCCACGACCGGCCGGTCGCCCCGACGTCCTCGAGCGAGCAGTCGAGCAGCAGGTCGCTGAACTCGTCGTGCCGGGCGTCGAGCCGCAGCCCGAGGGGCTGACCCGGACGCATGATCGTGGTCGGGCGGCCCGTCACGGCGCCGCCCGTCGTCGGGCGGTCCGCGGGGACGCCACCCTGCTCGGTCAACGTCCCACCCCCCGGTCGCGGCGCCGGCGCCCCTGGCCGGTCGGCCCGCCTCGCGGGCACGTTCCGAGCCTAGGAGCGACGGGCCGGTCGCACAGTCGGCTGGCTGGCCGACCGTGGTGTCCCCCGCAGGGGCCGGACCGACGCGACGGCGTGCCCGCCGGGCCGCTTCACCGGCCGGTCGCGGGCGCGGCGAACACCACGCGCACGACGAGACCGCCCGAAGGAGGCGCGTCGAGGGTCAGCGTCGCCCCGTGCGTCTCGGCGACGGCCGCGACCAGGGCCAGGCCGAGGCCGTGGGAGCCGGCGACCCGGCCCGCCGGCCGGTGGAACGGCTCGGTCAGTCGCCCGACCTCGGCCGGGTCGAGCACGGCCCCGCCGTTGGACACGATCAGGGTCGGCGCCCCCGAGCCGTCGGTGCCGACCGTCACGTCGAGCCGGCCGCCGGGTTCGTTGTGGCCGATGCCGTTGCGGACGAGGTTGCCGACGAGCACCGAGAGCAGGGCACGGTCGCCCGTGACCTGCGCGGGGCGGGCGACGCAGCGCACCTCGACCCGCGCCCGGGCGGCGGCGGACGACGAGGCGGCCACCACCTCGTCGACCACGGCGACGAGGTCGACCGCGGCGGCGGCGACGCCGTCACCGGACTGGGCGTCGGACAGCGTCAGCAGGGCCTCGACCGTCTCGATGCTGCGGGTGTTCATCTCGCGCAGGCGTCGGATCGTCACGGACGGCGGCGAGCCCGCCGCGAGGGCCGCGTCGAGCATCGCCTGGGTCGTCGCGAGGGGCGTGCGGAGCTCGTGCGAGGCGTTGGCGGCGAAGCGACGTTGGGCCTCGTACGAGCGGTCGAGCCGGTCGAGCATGTCGTCGAACGTCGTCGCGAGACGGCCGAACTCGTCGTCGGGGCGCCCGGGTGCGAGCGCGGCGAGCCGCTGTCGGAACGACCCCGCGGCGCCGTGCTCGGCCTCGCGCGCCGCGCTCGCGAGGTGCTCGACCGGGCGGAGGAGGCGCCCGGCGACGACCCAGCTCAACCAGACGCCGACGACCAGCGCGACGACGAACACGATCGACGAGGTCGTGAGCAGCACGCGCAGGAGGTCGTTCTCGCCCGAGATCGTGACCGCCGCGCGCAGCTCGGCGGTCTCGGCGACGGGCGACGGCCCGGCGGTGGCGACGCCGCCGTCGCCCGCCGGCGCCCACGTCGCCGTCGGCGACGCGGAGTCGCCCGCGCCGGGGCCCGGCGCGTGCAGGGCGGTGATCCGGTAGTCCGGGACGAAGCGCATCACCAGGAACACGGACGCCACGATCGACAGGCCCACGACCGTCAGCACCGCGCTGACGGTGGCGGTGAGCCGGAGACGGGCGCTGCCCCGGTGACGCAGCCCGCGCCTCCTGGGCTCTGCGGCCGACGAGCCGGTCTCGACGGTCACCGGTCGCCCCCGTCGGCGACGGCCTCGGCGTCCTCGGCGGCGATGCGGTAGCCGCTGCCGGGGACGGTGTGGATCACCCAGGGCTCGCCGAGGCGTCGCCGGAGGTTCGAGATCGTGACCCGCACCGAGTTGGTGAACGGGTCGGCGTTCTCGTCCCAGGCCTTCTCGAGCAGGCGCTCGGCACTGACCACGCCCCCGTCGGCCTCGAGCAGCACGCCGAGCACCGCGAACTCCTTCCGGGTGAGCTTCACGTACCGGCCGTCACGGTAGACCTCGCGGCGGAACGCGTCGTACCGCAGGTCGCCCCGGACCGTGACCGGCGGACGCGACCGACGCGGGCGCCGGGCGAGCGAGCGCATCCGGGCGATCAGCTCGGGGAACTCGAACGGCTTGGCGAGGTAGTCGTCGGCACCGAGCTCGAAGCCGTCGACCTTGTCACGGGTCCGTCCGGCCGCGGTCAGCATCACGATGCCCGGACCGTCGCCGGCCGCCGCCACCGCGGCGCAGACGTCGTCGCCGTGCGTGCCCGGCAGGTCGCGGTCGAGCAGCACGACGTCGTAGTCGTTCAGCGCGATCGCCTCGAGGGCGGCGTCGCCGTCGTGCACGACGTCGACGGCCATCGCGTGGCGCTCGAGGACGCTCTGGACGGCCTCGGCGAGGTAGACCTCGTCCTCGGCGACGAGTACGCGCATGGTGGCTCCTGTTCGGGTCGGGACGGACGGGACGCGGACGCCCCTCTCCAGTGTGACATGTCGGATGTCACCGAAACGTAAAGCCCGCCGTTTACGGGCCGGCAACGAGCCGTGCGGTGGTCTGGACCCCGTCGCCCGACGAGGGCGACGCCGCGACCGCCGGTCGCGGCCCGTGATCGTGGAAGACCAGGAGTCCCCTCATGTCCAGAACCCGTGGCACCCTCTTCGCCGCCCTCCCCCTGCTCGTCGTCGCCCTCGCCGGCTGCTCGACCGCCGCCGACGACGCCGCCGCCGAGACGAAGTCCGAGTCGCAGATCGCCGCCGACGCCCAGGCGTGGGACCTCGCGAACGCGAACTGCCTCCGCGAGGAGGGCGTCGACATCGGCGACCCCTCGGGCGACGGCGGGGGCGTGTCGATCTCCCGCGGCGACGCCGTGGACATGGACGCCCTGCTGGCCGCGTCGGAGCGGTGCACGGAGGCGACGACCGACGAACTCGGCGAGCGCCCCGTGACCGCGTCCGAGAAGAAGAGCCAGGACGAGTTCGACGCGAGGCTGCGCGAGTCGGCCGAGTGCGTCCGTGAGGCGGGATACGACGTGACCGACCAGCTCGACGGCGCCGGCGGCACGGACACGATGGACGACGTCCCCGCGGGCGTGCTCGAGGAGTGCGGCGCATTCGGCAGCATGCCCACGACGGTGACCCGGTGAGGCCGTCGCGCCGAGCCGTCGCCTGGTGGTCCGTCGCCGGCGTGGCCGTCGTCGGGACGGCCGTCACCGCCGTGCTGATGGTCGGGCCCCCCGGAGCGTCTGGTGACGACGACGCGGAGGCCGCGGCGGGCACGACGCCGAGGCCGACCACGGCCGTCGTCGAGCAGGGCACGCTGACAGGCACGACGACCAGGGCGGGCACGCTCAGCCGCCTCGACGGCCCGACGATCACGGGGTCCGCACCCGGCACGATCACGTCGCTGCCGGAGGTCGGCGACGTCCTCACGGCACGCAGCGAGCTCTTCCGCGTCGACGACGAACCGGTCACCGCGTTCGAGGGCGCCCTGCCGCAGTGGCGGGCCTTCAGACAGGGCATGGCCGAGGGCCCGGACGTCCGGCAGGTCGAGGAGAACCTCAGAGCCTGGGGGTACTTCACGGGCACGCCGGACGACCGGTTCGACCGGCGCACCGCGACCGCCGTCTCGGCCTGGCAGAAGGACACCGGCCAGGAGCGCACCGGGTCGATCGACCAGGGCGCCCTGCAGTTCGTGACGGGGTCGTTCACGGTCCGCACCCTGACGGCGGCCGTCGGCGACGCCTCGGGAGGCGACCTCTACGACACGGCGCGCGACGACGCGGTCGTGTCGGTCGACCTGCCGGTCGGGTCGCCGCTCGCCGCCGTCGACGGGGTCGTGTCGGTCGACCTGCCCGGCCACGGCAGCGTTCCCGGGCGCGTGTCCGACGTGGGCGCGGCCGTGGCCGACGAGACCACGGGCACGACGACGGTCCCCGTGACGGTGTCGCTCGACGACCCGGCGGCGGCCGGCGACCTGACCGAGGCGTCCGTGCAGGTCGACTTCGTCTCCGAGGTGGAGGAGGACGTGCTGCACGTGCCGGTGCTCGCCCTGGGTGCGGCCGTCGGCGACGGGTTCGTCGTCGAGGTGCTGCAGCCGGACGGCACGACCACGGCCGTGCCGGTGGAGGCCGGCCTGTTCGCCGGCGACCGGGTCGAGGTGTCCGGAGCCCTCGAGGCCGGCGACGAGGTCGTGGTGCCCGCATGAACGCCGTGATCGAGCTGCGTGACGTGACGCGCGAGTACGGCCGACCCCCGACGACCGCGTTGTCGTCGGTGTCGCTCCGGGTCGAGCGCGGCGAGTTCGTCGCGATCGTCGGCCCGTCGGGATCGGGCAAGTCGACTCTGTTGAACGTCCTCGGCACGCTCGACCGGCCCACCTCGGGCACCGTGCTCGTCGACGGCGTCGACGTGGCGGACCAGAACGACCGCGAGCTGTCGGCCCTGCGGGCGCACCGCATCGGCTTCGTCTTCCAGCAGTTCCACCTCAGCGAGGGCGTGACCGCGACCGACAACGTCGCGAACGGCCTGCTCTACGCGGGGGTGCCGATCCGGCAGCGACGGGCGCGGGCGCGCGAGGCGCTCGAGCGCGTCGGGCTGGGCCACCGACTGACGCACCGGCCGAACCAGCTCTCGGGTGGCGAACGGCAGCGGGTCGCCATCGCCCGGGCGGTCGTGCACCGCCCGCCGCTGCTGCTCGCCGACGAGCCCACCGGCAACCTCGACACGAAGGCCGGCGAGGGCATCGTGTCGCTCCTCGGCGAGCTGCACTCCGAGGGCACCTCGATCGTCGTCATCACCCACGACGTCGAGCTCGCCCGGCGGCTGCCGCGGCGGGTGACCATCCGCGACGGGCACCTCGAACACGACAGCGCGACGCGGGCGGGGGTGACCGCATGAACGCCTCGGAGACGCCCTCGCGCCTCCTCTGGTCGGACGTCGTGCGACTGGGGGTGTCCGGGCTGGCGTCGCGACCCACCAGGGCCGTGCTGTCGGCGCTCGGCATCGCGATCGGCATCGCGGCCATGATCGCGGTGGTCGGCATCTCGACGTCGAGCCAGGCGAAGCTCGCGGCGACCCTGGACGAGCTCGGCACGAACCTGCTCTCGGCCTCGCAGGGGAAGGACTTCTTCGGCGAGGCCGTCGACCTGCCACTGACCGCCGGGGCGTCGGCCGGGCACACCCAGGGGGTCCGGTCGGCCGCCACGACCGGCACGGTGCCCGACGTCGGCGTCTACCGCAGCAGCGCGGTGCCCGCGGGCAACACGAACGGCATCACGGTGCGGTCGGCGTCGCCGACGCTGCTGGAGGTGCTCGAGGCCCGCGTGGCGTCCGGCGTCTGGCTCACCGACGGCATGGCGCGGTACCCCGTGGTCGTGCTCGGGGCCGAGGCGGCGGCCCGGTTGGGCATCACCGTGCCGGGGCGCCACGTGATCGTCGGCAGCACCGAGTACGTGGTGGCGGGCATCCTCGAACCGGTGCCGTTGGCGGCCGAGATCGACTCGTCGGCGCTCATCGGTGAACGGGCCGCGGAGGCGCTGGCCGGTGCGCCCGTCCACCCGACGGCGGTCCACGTCCGGGCCGAACCCGCCCACGTGCAGGAGGTGCGCGACCTGCTCGCCCGGTCCATCCAGCCGCGGAGCCCGTCCGACGTCGAGGTGACGCGGCCGTCCGACGCGCTGGCCGCACAGCAGGCCGCGGACCAGGCGTTCACCGGGTTGCTGGTCGGCCTCGGCGGGGTCGCGTTGCTGGTCGGCGGCATCGGGGTGGCGAACACGATGGTGATCTCGGTGCTCGAACGTCGACGCGAGATCGGGCTGCGGCGGGCGCTCGGGGCGACGAGGTCGCACATCCGTCGGCAGTTCCTGGCCGAGGCGCTCGTCCTGTCGCTGCTCGGCGGGGTCGCCGGGGTGCTGCTCGGGGCGGCGGTGACCGCGGCGTTCGCCGCGCTGCGGGGGTGGCCGACGGCGATACCGCCCGTGGTTCTGGTCGCCGGGCTCGTCGCGACGCTCGTGATCGGGGCTCTGGCCGGGCTCTGGCCGGCCGTGCGGGCGGCGCGCATCCCGCCGACGGAGGCGCTGCAGTCGTGAGGGGGGCGCCTCACCACCAGAACGGTGACTGCGGCCGGTAGGGCTCCTCGAGGCGGCGGACGTCGTCGTCGGTGAGCTCGACGTCCAGGGCGGCGACGGCGTCGGCGAGGTGGTGCGGCTTCGTCGCGCCGACGATCGGCGCCGAGACGACGGGGTTCCGCAGCACCCACGCCACGGCGACCTGGGCCATCGACACCCCGTGCTCGGCGGCGACCTGCTCGACGGCGTCGATGATCGGGCCGTCCTCGTCGGCGTCGAAGGCCTTCGCGACCTCGTCGACGGCGGACCGCTCGGTGGTCGCGCCACGCGGTCGCGTCAGCCGTCCCTTGCCCTGCGGCGAGTAGGGCACGAGCCCGACGCCGAGGTCGGCGCAGAGCGGGATCATCTCGCGTTCCTCCTCGCGCTTCAGCAGGTTGTACTGGTCCTGCATGGTCGAGAACGGCGTCCATCCGTTGACCACGGCGGCGGTCTGCATCTTCGCGAACTGCCAGGCGAACATGCTCGAGGCGCCCGTGTACCGGACCTTGCCGGCCCGGACCAGGTCGTGGAGCGCCTCCATCGTCTCCTCCACGGGGGTCTCGGGGTCGAAGCGGTGGATCTGGTACAGGTCGACGTGGTCGGTGCCGAGTCGCGTGAGCGACGCGTCGACCTGCTCGAGGATCGCCCCGCGTGACAGCCCCGCTCCCCCCGGACCGTCGTGCATGCGACCGCTGACCTTCGTCGCCAGCACGACGTCCTCGCGGCGGGAGTACTCGCGCATCGCGCGGCCGACGAACTCCTCGCCGGTGCCCTGCTGGTAGACGTTCGCGGTGTCCCAGAAGGTGACCCCGAGCTCGACGGCCTGGCGGAAGAACGGTGCCGAGGCCGCCTCGTCGAGCGTCCACGAGTGCAGGCCCCGGGTGGGGTCGCCGTAGCTCATGCAGCCGAGGCCGATGCGGCTGACCTTCAGCCCTGTGCTGCCCAGACGGGTGTACTTCACGGTCGCGCCTCCTCGGCGTTCGGGGGTGGTTGGTTCTCCATGGTGGCGGAGGCCTCTGCGGCGTCGGTCGCGCCGGGCGCGCGGCGGTGGAAGAGCGCGGCGATCGCCCAGGGGCCCGGCTGGAGACGCACCGCCATCTCGTCCAGCACCCGCGCCTCCTGCTCTCGGTCGCGCGTGAGGTCGGAGATCTCGCAGGAGGCGCGCCACCACATCGCGAGGCAGCTCACGATCCGGCCGCCTCGCGCGGTCCGCTCGCGACGTCGGGTCGGTCCGGGGCGTCGGCGCGGACGACCGCCGGGTCGGCCTGCGGCGCCGCCCAGCTGGCGAGGAGGCGGAGGCGCTCCTCGGTCGGCGAGCCGGGCTCGGCGCTGTAGACGAGGAAGTTCAGGCCCGGGCGGCCCATCGGCTCCATGGCCTCGTAGACCATGTCGAGCTGACCGACGACCGGGTGGTGGAAGCGCTTCTGGCCGGACGTGTGGTGGCGCACCTCGTGGGCGCCCCAGCGCACGCGGAACTCGTCGCTGCGGGTGGACAGTTCGCCGATCAGGTCGTGCAGGGCGCGGTCGTGGGGGTCGCGGCCGGCCTCGGTGCGCAGGATCGCGACGTTGATGTCGGCGGCCACCGACCACGACGGGTAGAAGGCCTCGGCCTGCTCGCGGTGCAGGAAGACGAAGCGGGCGAGGTTGACCGGCCGCTCGTCGAGGGCGTAGAGGTCGGAGTAGAGCGCGCGGAAGAGTGCGTTCTCGGCGAGGACGTCCATGCGCCCGTTGCGGACGAACGCGGGCCCGGCCGTGACGGCGTCGAGCACGAGCTGCATGCTGCGCGAGACGGTCTCGGGCGGACGGCGTCGACGCCGGGCGCGCACGGGCGACTCGTTCGCGGCACGGGCGAGGTCGGCCAGGTGCTCGCGTTCGGCGTCGTCGAGCAGCAGGGCGGTCGCGAGCGAGTCGAGCACGACCTCGGACACCCCGCCGAGGCGCCCGCGTTCGAGCCGCGTGTAGTACTCGACGCTGACGCCCGCGAGCAGCGCCACCTCGCTCCGCCGCAGTCCGGGCACGCGGCGTCCGGGGCCGCCCGGCAGCTCGACCTGCTCGGGCCGCACCCGCGCCCGTCGGCTGGTCAGGAAGTCGCGGATCTCGCTCTCGGTGTCCATGCCCACGACGCTACGACAGGGGCGCGTCGCGGTGGGAAGCCCTGGTGGTGACCCCCTCGGCGCGACGACGCGACGAACCCCGTTTGCGAAGGAGAACCCCGATGAAACGGGGTTCGTCTTCGCGAACGGGGTTCGTCGTCGCGGACGGGGCCCATGACGAGCCCGACCGCACCGCTCGGTAAGATCCGCACGTGCCTTCGACCCTCTACGAGCAGATCGCCGACGACCTGCGGCGGCGCATCCTGAGCGGCGACCTCGCGGTCGGCGACGACGTGCCGAGCGAGGGCGAGCTGGCCGAGCAGTGGCGCACCTCCCGCGGGCCGATCCGCAACGCCCTCGCCGCCCTGCGCTCCGAGGGCCTGGTCGAGACCCGGCGCGGCCGCCCGGCGCGGGTCGTCGCACGCAAGGCGCACCACCCGGTCGACGTGTCGATCCCCTTCACCAAGTGGGTGCGCGACGTCGGCGGCGAGCCCGGCGCCCGCACGCAGGAGGTGTCGCTGCGCCGCGCCGACGACGACAAGGCCCGGTCGCTCGGCATCGAGCCGGGCGCCCTCGTGGTCGACGTCGTCCGGCTGCGACTCGTCGACGGCCGCCCGACCATGCTCGAGCGCCTGACCTTCATCGAGGAGGTCGGCCGCGTGCTGTTCGACGTCGACCTCGACACGGTGTCGATCACCGAGTACCTCGACTCGCGGGGCTTCGGCTACGCCGACATCGACCACGAGATCGACGCGGTCGCCGCCGACGAGCTCGACGCCGAACTGCTCGGGGTCGAGCCCGGCACGCCGATCCTGCGGCTGCACCGCATCACGCGCGGCCCCGACGGCCGCACCTTCGAGGCCTCGGACGACCGGTACCGCAGCGACATCGTCCGCTTCACCGTCTCGGCGTCGGGCCGGGCCCGCGAGGGCGACCACTTCATCCGCGCGATCGGCCCCTGAGCGGCGCCGACCCGCACCCCTCCCGCGTCCGCGGACGCAGGAGGCAGGACGCAGGAGGCGCGGGGCAGCCCCCGCAGGCCGCCACCGCCCCCGGTCACTCCG
>NZ_JACYNS010000059.1:0-15172 GCF_014839405.1 Frigoribacterium sp. CFBP 13605
AGACCAGCCTCCGTGCTCGACGCCGAAGCGACCGCGTCGGCCAGGGCGGCGGCGAGCGCCGCGCTGCCCGCGAGGGCGACCGGCCGACGGACTCCGGGAGCGGCGACCAGCCGGAGGACGGCGTCGACCACGGCGGCGAGGTCGTCGTCGGTCTCGGCGTCGACCAGGAGCACCGCTCCCCCGGCGAGGGCCGCGTCGAGGTGCGCCGCGGACGCGTCCGGCCCCGAACGCACCACGTCGAGGCCGACGAGCACCGTCGGCCGGTCGACGAGTTCGGCCAGGGTCGCGGGGGCGCCGTGCGGTTCGAGATGCCAGAACGCCGTCTCGGCGAGGGGTCGCCCGTCCACCAGGGGCCGCCCGTGGACGACGGTGCGCCCGAGGGCGGGCAGCGCGCCGGCCACGACGAGGTCGTACCCGCGGGCGGCCAGGGCCTCGAGCTCGGGTCCGACGTGGCCGCGCCACAGGGAGTCGGTCTTCTTGAGCACGAGGGCGCCGGCCGTCAGGGGCAGCGTGTCGATCGCGACCCGCGCCTCCTCGGCGGTGCCGGAGCGGGTGCCGACGTCGACGACCGTGACCGCCGCGGCGGGACCCGCCGGCACGCCGAGCGAGACCACGGTCTCGTGACCGCGCAATCGGAACTGCTCGGCGGTCTCGGCGGCGCCGGAGAGGTCGTCGGCGATGACGGTGATCGGGCTCATGATGCCGCCATCCTGACACGACTGCGCGTTATGCGCCACCGGTCTTGCGCGAAACGCGCAGCGGTGGCACAGTGTCATCCAGCCCGGACGAGGGCGTCGCAGCGCTGCGGGACCGGGCGCCGTCGACCTCGTCGAACCCCTGGATCGAGAGGTCGATGATGACCGTTCCGTTCGCGGACCACGAGATGTCTCGCCGCACCCTGCTCCGCTGGGGTGCCGCGGCCGGCCTCTTCGTGACCGCCACCAGCCTCGCCGGCTGCGCCGGACCGACCGGGTTGCCCGGACCCGGCACGCTGACCCTGGCCCTCAACCGCTCGCTGGTCAGCCTCGACAACAAGCTGAACCAGTTCGACGCGGCCGTCACGGTGCAGCGGGCGGTGCGCCAGGCCCTCACGCAGATCGGCCCCGACATCACGCCCGAGCTCGTGCTCGCCGAGAGCTTCGAGCCGACGAGCGACACACAGTGGACGGTCCGCCTGCGCGAGGGCGTTCGCTACTCGGACGGGACGCCCGTCACGGTCGCCGACGTCGCCACCGCGCTGCAGATGTACGAGCAGGTGCAGGGCTCGTTCGTCGCCAGCTTCTTCCCCGAGTTCCCGACCGTGACCGCGATCGACGAGCGCACCTTCACGCTCGACTCGTCGCAGCCGATCCCGGTGCTCGACGCGTTGATGAGCAACATCCTGATCACCCCGGCCGCGGCGAACAAGCCGGAAGAGCTGCAGGACGGCGTGGGCAGCGGCCCGTTCGTCGTCACCCGGTTCAACCGCGGCGCCGGCACCTACAGCCTGAGCCGCAACGAGCAGTACTGGGGCGAGGCGCCGGGCGTCGACCGGGTCGAGGTGCGGTTCCTGCCCGAGGAGTCCAGCCGCGTGATCGCCCTGCGCAGCGGCGAGGTCGACGTGATCGACTCGATCACGCCCGACTCGGCGACCCAGTTGCAGGGCCTGCCCGGCATCGTCCTCGACGAGGCCTCGAGCCTGCGCATCAACCAGATCTTCTACAACTTCCGCAAGCCCGAGGGGCACCCGCTGGCCGACGCCCGGGTGCGCGAGGCGCTGAGCCACGCGATCGACGGCCGGGCGCTCGTGCGCGACGTGCTGACCGACTCGGTCACGCAGGCCGACGGCGTCGTCCCGCCGAGCCTCCTCGGCTACGCGAAGACCGGCGAGTACACCTACGACCCCGACCTCGCCCGCCGCACGCTCGCCGGGCTCGGGGCGAGCGACCTCACGTTGCGCATCATCTGGGAGACCGGCGAGTTCGCCGGCGACACCTTCATCATGGAGGCGCTCGTCGAGATGTTCGGCGCGATCGGCGTGCGGACCACGCTCCAGCAGTTCGAGCCCGGCGGTGACATCCTCCAGTGGCGCCAGGGCAAGGCCGGTGACTGGGACCTGCTCGGCAACGGCTTCTCGGCCCCCACCGGCCTCGCGCTGACCATCCTGCAGGGCATGTACGCGGGCACCGCCGAGAAGGAACAGACCCGCGACACGTACCAGGGCTACGTGCAGCCCGACGTGGCCGAGGCGATCGCCCGGGCGTCGACCGAGCCGGACGCGACCCTGCGCCAGCAACGGCTCGCCGAGGCGCAGCAGGCGGCCTGGGACACCTGGCCCTGCGCCTGGGCCTTCGTGCCCAAGTCGGTGCTCGCCCGTCGCGAGCGGGTCGAGCGCCTCGCCCTCGCGTCGTCCAACACGTATCCGCTCGCCGACGTCCGACTGGGGGCCTGACCATGGCGACCTACATCCTCAAACGCCTCGGCCAGGGCCTGCTCACCGTGTTCCTCACGGTGTCGACGGTCTTCGTGCTGATCCGCCTCGCCCCCGGCGACCCGGCCGTGGCCTACGCCGGGCCGCTCGCGACCAACGAGCAACTCGCCGCCGTGCGCGAGCAGTTCGGCCTGGACGACCCGCTGCTCCAGCAGTACGGCGTGTTCCTGCAGCAGTTGTTCACGGGCAACCTGGGCACCTCGTACTCGTTCCAGGCACCGGCCGTGCAGGTCGTGCTCGAACGGCTGCCGTACACGCTGACCCTGTCGTTCGCGGCGATCCTGTTGGCGGCGGTCGTGTCGATCCCGCTCGGCGTCTGGATGGCCCGTCGCACCGACACCCGCAGCGAGACCGGCGTCAACGTCGTCGCCATCGCGGGCCAGTCGATGCCCGACTTCTGGACCGGCATCCTGCTGCTCAGCGCCTTCGCCGTCGTGATCCCGATCTTCCCGGCCTCGGGCTTCGCCACCTGGGGCGGCCTCGTGCTGCCGACGGTGACGATCGCCATCCTGCAGGTGGCCCTGATCTCCCGGCTCGTGCGCCGCGAGATGGCGACCAACTTCTCGGCGCCCTACCTGACCGTGGCCCGGTCGCGCGGCGTCTCGGAGCGCGCCCTGACCTGGCGCTACGCCATGGGCAACTCGGCGATCCCCGTCTTCACGGCCCTCGGCACGCGCTTCGCGGCGATGCTCAACGGCGTCGTCGTGGTCGAGGTCGTGTTCGCCTGGCCCGGCGTCGGGTCGCTCATCGTGCGGGCGCTCGAGACCCGCGACTACCCCCTCATCCAGGCGACCGTGCTGGTCACGTCGCTGCTCGCCGTCGGCGTCCAGCTGCTGATCGACCTCGCCTACCCCCTGCTCGATCCGCGCGTGCGGCTCGGAAAGGCGAGTGCCGCATGACCCGCACCGAGACCACCGGACAGCCGTCCGGCACGTCGACCGCCGGCGCGGCCGGTCGCACCCCCGAGGAGGCGCGACGCACCGCGGTCACGCCGCGCCTGCTGAAGAGGTCCGAGGCGGCCCGGCGGACCTCCGCCGCACGGGTGAAGCTCGGGGTCGGCGCGATCTGCGCCCTCGTGGTGATCATCCCGATCGTGCTGGCCCAGGCCCTCCCGCTGCCCGACGCGAACGGCCAGGACCTCGGCAACCGCCTCGCGCCTCCGTTCACCGCCGGCCACCTGTTCGGCACCGACCAGCTCGGTCGAGACCTGCTCTCGCGGGTGCTGCACGGCGGTCAGGTCTCGCTCGCGATCGGCGTGCTGGCGGTCATCGTCTCGGGCGCCATCGGCGTCGTCCTCGGCTCGATCGCCGGGTTCTACGGGCGCTGGGCCGACACGCTGATCAGCCGCCTGCTCGAGGCCCAGATGTCGCTGCCGCTGCTGATGATGCTGCTGCTCGTCGTCGCCCTCTTCGGCCCGTCGATCCCGGTGATCACCTTCGTCATCGCGATCGCGCAATGGCCGGAGGTCGCCCGCCTGACCCGGTCGCTCGTGCTCGTCGAACGTGAGAAGCCGTACGTCTCGTCGGCCCGCACGCTCGGCCTGAACCGCTTCACGATCCTGCTGCGCCACGTCGTCCCGAACGTCATCAAGCAGGCGACGCTCGTCGTGCTGCTGCTGCTCGCGCAGGCCGTGCTGCTCGAGAGCGCCCTGAGCTTCCTCGGGGCCGGCCCGCAGCGACCGTTCGCCACCTGGGGCCGCATCATCTCGGACGGCCAGGACTACGTCACGACCGCCTGGTGGATGGTGACGATCCCGGGTCTGTTCATCGTGCTGCTCGTCGTCGGGGTCAACCTGCTGGGCGACGCCCTGCGGGACCGGCCGCGTCGGTCGACGGCCTCGCGCCTCCGTCGGTTCGTCGGGCTGCGCCCGTCGACCCCGGCCTCGACCCCGACCCCGGCATCGACCCCGGCCCCGGCCCCGCAGAAGGGAACGATCGCATGACCTCCGTGACCGACGACACCGTCGACCCCGACCTGCTCCTCGAGGTGCGTGACCTGCAGATCGAGCTCATGACGACCAACGGGATCGTGCGCGCCGTCGACGGCGTCTCGTTCCACATCGCCCGGGGCGAGACCGTCACGATCATCGGCGAGTCGGGGTCGGGCAAGTCGACCACCGCCATGGGCGTGCTGCAGCTGCTGCCCGCCGACCTCGCCGTCGTCTCGGGCCACGTGCGCATCACCGGACTCGACGTGCTCGCCTCGGCCTCGGCCGTGCGCAAGGTGCGCGGTCGGGCCGTCGCCCTGATCCCCCAGGACCCCATGACGGCGCTCAGCCCGGTGCGGTCGATCGGCTCGCAGCTCGGCGAGGCCATCCGCATCGCCGGGGCCGCCAGCGGTCGGGCCGCCGTCACCGCCCGGGCCGTGCGCCTCCTCGAGCAGGTGCACATCCCCGACCCGGCGGCCCAGCTGGGGAAGTTCCCGCACCAACTCTCGGGTGGCATGCTGCAACGCGTGCTGATCGCCATCGCGTTGGCCTGCGAGCCGCAGCTGATCGTGGCCGACGAGCCCACCAGCGCCCTCGACGTCACGGTGCAGGCCGGCATCCTCGACCTGCTGCTCGAGCTGCAGGAGCAGCGCGGCATCGGCCTGCTGATGATCACCCACGACCTCGGCGTCGCCCGGCTCGTGTCCGACCGCATCCACGTCATGAAGGCCGGCGTGTTCGTCGAGTCCGGCGACGTGCGGCAGATCGTCGAGCACCCCGCCGAGCCCTACACGCAGGGGCTGCTCGCCGCGGTGCCCACCCTGGGCGCCTGGGACGAGACGCCGTCCACGCCCGCCAGCACCGACCGACCGGAGGCCACCCGTGTCTGACACCATCCTCGAGGTCGACGACCTGGTCGTCGACTACGGCAGCGGCTCGAGTGCCCACCGCGCCGTCGACCACGTGTCGTTCTCGGTGCGCCGCGGCAGCACCTTCGCCATCGTGGGCGAGTCGGGCTGCGGCAAGTCGACGATCGCCAAGGCGGTCATGCGGTTGCTGCAGCCGACCAGCGGGCGCATCGTGCTCGACGGCACCGACCTGGCGACCCTGTCGGAGGCGCGGTTGCGGCCCCTGAGGCACCGCTTCCAGATGGTCTTCCAGGACCCGTACGGCTCGCTCGACCCGCACCTGAGCGCCCGCGACATCGTCGCCGAGCCGCTCCGGCTGAAGGGCGTGCGGTCGGCCCAGGACCGGGCCACCGAGGCGGCGCGCCTGATCGACCGCGTCGGCCTGCCGTCGACGGCGCTCGACCGTCGCCCGCACGAGTTCTCCGGCGGCCAGCGCCAACGCATCGGCATCGCCCGGGCGCTCGCCTCGAGCCCCGACCTGTTGATCTGCGACGAGGCGACGAGCGCGCTCGACGTGTCGGTGCAGGCGCAGGTGCTCGACCTGCTGCGCGAGATCCAGGTCGACACCGGCATCACCTACGTCGTCATCTCGCACAACCTCGGCGTCGTGCAGCAGATCAGCGAGAGCGTCCTCGTCATGAAGCAGGGCGCCGTCGTCGAGCAGGGCGCCACGGCGCAGGTGCTCACGTCGCCCGCCGAGGACTACACGCGGCGGCTGCGCCGGGCCGCCCTCGACCCCGCGACGATGACCGGCGTGAAGCCGCGCCACGTCGTCCGCAGCCTCTCGTTGGGAGCCACCACATGACCCGGACCGACACCGCCCGGACCGACGCCACCCCGCTCGACCCCACCCCGGTCGACACCGCCCCGCTCGACGCCGCGGACACGGTGGCCGAGGCGGCCACGCGCCCCGCGCCTCCTCGGCTCGTGCTCGGCACGATGACCTTCGGCGACACCGTCGACGAGGCCACCGCCGCCCGCATGCTCGACACCGCGCGCGACGCAGGCATCACCTGGATCGACACGGCCAACGCCTACGTCGGCGGCACGACCGAGACGATGCTCGGCCGCCTGCTCGCCGGGCGGCGCGACGAGGTCGTGCTCGCCTCGAAGGCGGGCATGCCGCACGCCGACGCGGGCGGACTGCCGCCGCTCTCGGCCGTGGCCCTCCGCGCGAGCGTCGAGGCGAGCCTGCGCCGCCTCGGCACCGACCGTCTCGACCTGTTCTACCTGCACCAGCCCGACCGGGCGACCCCGCTCGACGAGACCCTTTCGACCGTCGCCGCCCTGGTCGCCGAGGGCAAGGTGCTCTCGCTCGGCGTCTCGAACTACGCCGCCTGGCAGATCGGCGACGTCGAGCGCGTCGCCGACGCCGTCGGCGCACCCCGGCCGGTCGTCGCCCAGCAGCTGTGCAACCTCGTGGCCCGCCGCCTCGACGACGAGTACCTCGAGTTCGCGAGCGTCCACGGGCTCGAGACGATGGTCTACAACCCGCTCGGCGGCGGCCTCCTGACCGGTCGGCACCGCTTCGACGAGACGCCGGCCGACGGGCGCTTCGGCGACTCGGCCCTCGCCGAGATGTACACGAAGCGCTACTGGGACGCCGACCTGTTCACCGCGATCGACCGCCTGTCGGGCGTCGCCGCCGAGGCCGGCGTGACGCTCGTCGAGCTCGCCCTGCGCTGGGTGGCGTACCGGCCCGAGGTCGGGTCGGTGCTGCTCGGCGGCTCCCGGCCCGAACAGCTGACGGCCAACGTCGCCGCCGTCGCCGCCGGGCCGCTGCCCGACGAGGTGGTGGCGGCCTGCGACGAGGTCGGGCGTCAGCTGCGGGGGCCGATGCCTCCGTACGCGCGCTGAGCCGCGCCTCCCGACCCTCCGCACCGCGCCGCACGCCCCCGAACCGCACCGCACCGCACCGACCGCACGCCCCGCACGAGAGAGAGCACCATGAGCACCGCCAGCGACTTCGCCCGTACGATCCGCCGCCGCGAGAGGGCGGTCGGCTACTGGATCACCCTCGACGCCCCGCCGGCGACCGAGCGCATCGCTCGGCTCGGCTACGACTACGTCTGCCTCGACGCGCAGCACGGCCTCTTCGGCTACCAGGGCATGATGACCGGCCTGCTCGCCATCGACGCGGGGCAGACCTCGGCCGGGCTCGTGCGGGTCGAGGCGAACGACATCACGCCGATCGGCAAGGCCCTCGACGCCGGGGCGGCCGGCGTCATCGTGCCGCTCGTCGACACGGCCGAGGACGCCGCCTCCGCCGTGCGCAGCGCGAAGTACCCGCCCCACGGCCGCCGCTCGTACGGCCCCATGCGGTCGAGCCTTCGCATCGGCCCCGTGCCGGCGGACGCGAACGACACGACGATCGTGCTCGCCATGATCGAGACGCCCGACGGACTCGCGAACGTCGAGGCGATCGCCGCGACGCCGGGGCTCGACGGCCTCTACGTCGGGCCGAGCGACCTGTGCATCGCGGTCGGCGGGGCCTACCCGGGCGACCCGGCCGTGCAGGAGGCCTTCGACGCCGCCCTCGTCCGCGTGGCGGCGGCGGCCGAGGCCGCGGGCATCGCCGCGGGCATCCACACGCCGCACGGCGACGTCGCCCGACAGCGGCTCGCCTCGGGGTACACGTTCGCCACGGTCGCCGGCGACCTCAACCACCTCGAGGCCGCCGCCCGCGACCACCTGCAGCGTGCCACCGCGACGGACGACCCCGACGCGACCGCCGGAGGCGCGGCGTGAGCAGGCAGGACGCGGTCGCGGACGACGCGGGCGCCGACTGCGTGGTCGCCGACGGACGACTGCGGCCCGACGCGGCCGGTCGCGCCTGGGCGTACCTGCCGACGGCCACGGTGCAGTCGCACGCGGCCAACCTCGCCGAGCTGCCCGACGGGCGCCTGGCCTGCGTCTGGTTCGGCGGCACGCAGGAGGGCGTCTCGGACATCCACGTCTGGTGCTCGGTCCTCGACGGCGAGGTGTGGTCCGAACCGGTGCGCCTCAGCGACGACCCCGCACGCTCCGAGCAGAACCCGGTGCTCTTCACGGCCCCCTCGGGCGACGTCTGGTTGCTCTACACGGCGCAACGGGCCGGGAACCAGGACTCGGCCGAGGTGCGCCGCCGCATCTCCACCGACGGCGGGGCCACCTGGGCCGAGCCCACGACCCTCTTCGCGGCCGACGAGACGGGTGGCGTCTTCGTCCGGCAGCCGCCGGTCGTCACCCGCGCAGGCGACCTGCTCGTGCCGGTCTTCCGCTGCGTGACGACCCCCGGGCAGGCGTGGGTGGGCGACCACGACACGAGCTCGGTCATGATCTCCCGGGACGGCGGCTCCACGTGGGGTGAGGTCGCCGTCCCGGGGAGCACGGGAGCCGTGCACATGAACGTGCACGAGCTGCCCGACGGATCGCTGCTCGCGCTCTTCCGCAGCCGCTGGGCCGACGCCGTGCACGAGTCGCGCTCGACCGACGGCGGACTCCACTGGTCGGCACCGGTGCCGACCGAGCTGCCCAACAACAACTCCTCGGTGCAGTGGGTTCCGCTCGCGGACGGGCGCCTCGCGATCGTCTACAACCACCGCCGCGCCGACGCCACCACCCCGCGCCGCCTCGGGCTCTACGACGAGATCGACGAGTCCGGCATCGTCGAGCAGGCCGTGCTGCCCGGCGCGGATGCGGACCTCGCCCAGGAGGCGCGGGCCGGGTCGCCTGCGGAGGACGGCCGGACGGCGTTCTGGGGCACGCCTCGGGCTCCGATGTCGCTGGCGGTGTCGACGGACGGCGGGCGCAGCTGGCCGCACCGCGTCGACCTCGAGGACGGCGACGGGTGGTGCCTCTCGAACAACTCCCGCGACGGGCTGAACCGCGAGCTGTCGTACCCGAGCATCACGCAGACCGGCGACGGCGCCGTGCACGTGGCGTACACCTGGCACCGCCGGGCGATCCGTCACGTGCGCCTGTCGGCCGCCGATCTGCCCGGACCCGACGTCGAGGGCTGAGCCGTGTCGGACGACGGGATGCCTGACGCCGACCGGGCAGGTCGCGGTGCCGGCACCGACCGGCACGCCGTGGTGACGGGCTGCAGCTCGGGCATCGGGCGGGCGATCGCCGAGTTCCTGCTGGCCGACGGGTGGCGGGTGACCGGTCTCAGCCGACGCGCGGTCGACCTGGGCGACGGGTTCTCGTGGCTCGGCTGCGACCTCTCCGTCACCGCCGACGTCGCGCGAGCGGTCGCCGACGTCGGGTCGGTCGACGCGATCGTCCACGCGGCCGGCTACCAGGTCGCCGCCCCGCTCGGGCGGCTCGACCCCGCCGCCCTCGAGGGCATGTTCGCCGTGCACGTCGGGGCCGCCGCCGCGCTCGTCGACGCACTCGTCGACCGGCTGTCCGACGGCGGTCGCATCGTGCTGATCGGCAGCCGCACCGCCGTCGGCGTCGCGTTTAAGAGCCAGTACGCGGCGACGAAGGCGGCCCAGGTCGCACTGGCCCGGAGCTGGGCGGCGGAACTGGCGCCGCGCGGCGTCACCGCCAACGTCGTGGCGCCGGGACCCACCGACACGCCGATGCTCGCCGACCCGGCCCGCGCCTCCTCGGCTCCGGTCGTGCCGCCGCTGGGCGCGCTCGTCGACCCGGTGGACGTGGCGGCCCTCGTCGCGTTCGTGCTCGGGCCGCACGGACGGAGCATCACCGGGCAGGCGCTCGTCGTGTGCGGTGGCGCCTCGCTCTGACGTCGCACCAGGTCGAGGTCGCGGCGGGTCGAGGTCTCGGCGGGTCGAGGTCGCGGCGGGTCGAGGTCACAGCGGCTGCGAGGTCACAACGGCTGCGAGGACGCACCACCATCGCGTCGTCGAACCATCCGCGGGCCTGGTTCGACGACGCGGGCGTGGTGCGGCCTGTCCCGAAAGCGACGATCGGGGCCCCCTTGTTTTGATTCATTCAAAAGAAGGCGTAAGGTGGTGTCAACGCCGACGGAGGCCAGGGCCACCGTCGAGAACCTCGGCGCCGCCCTCCTCACCTCCGCTGGCCGGCCGCTCGATCCCCCGATCGCGGGCCCCCGACCAGCACGACCCGCCCAGCCCCGAGGAGTCACCGTGAACACCACCGCCACGACCACCCGCACCGCCGCCACCCCGCTCGGCGGCCGCTACGTCGGCACCACCACCGCCCCGACGGTCGGCAGCTACGTCGGTTCGCTCGCCGCCGACGTCGCGCCCGGCTCGTACGTGAGCACCTCGGCACGCCGCGACCTGTCGATCGGTCGCTACACCGCCAGCGCGCGGCGTCGCCTCTCGGCCGCCACGGCGTCCGTCCGGACGGCCACGGGCTCGATCCACACCGCCACCGGCTCGATCCGCACCGCGTAGTCGGTGCCGGTCGGGGGCACCCCTCCCCGACCGACCCGGACGGGCCGCCCCACCAGACCCGGGTCCGCCGCGCGACCTGAATCCGCGCGGCGGACCCGTTCCTCTGGGCGATGTCACGACCTACCCGGTCCGCCCACCTCGCCCAGGAGACACGACGTGCCGCTCACCCCCGAAGGTGAGCGGCACGTCGTGTCTCCGGGACGACCGGGCCCGAGCCCGGCACGCCGGACTAGAGGGTCGCGGCGGAAGGGTCCCAGCTCTCGTCGAGCGGCACCGGCTGCTGCACGGCGGACTCGACGGAGACCGGCGCACCCTGCTCGGCGGCCGACGAGATCGCCAGCAGGACGTCGAGCACGTGCGAGGCCACGGCCCCGCTGGCACGCTCGGCGTCGCCACCGCGGATGGCCCGCGCGAGGTCGAGGACGCCCGAACCGCGTCCGTAGGTCGAGCCCGCGGCGGTGAGCGTCTCGGGCTCGTCCCGGCCGAACCGCCAGAGGCTCGAGTCGCCCTCGAAGGTGTTGGGGTCGGGCAGCACGAGGGTGCCCTCGGTGCCGCTGATCTCGACGAAGCCCATGCGGGGCAGCGCGTTCTGGAACGAGAACGTCGACTGGGCCGACTGCCCGCCCGCGAACTCGATGAGCGCCGCGTGGTGCGTCGGCACCTCGACCGGGAAGGTCTCACCGGCCCGGGGACCGCTGCCGATGGTGCGGGTGTCGAACGACTTCGACGAGACCGCGCTGACGCGGCTGGCCGAGCCGAACGCGTGCACGAGGGTCGTCACGTAGTACGGCCCCATGTCGAAGAGCGGACCGGCCCCGAGCGCGAACAGGAAGTCGGGGTTCGGGTGCCACGACTCGGGCCCGGGCACGTGGAACATCGTGGTCGCCGTGAGGGGCTGACCGATGTCGCCGCGGGCGATGGCGCGCATCGCGGTCTGGATGCCGGCACCGAGCACGGTGTCGGGGGCACACGCGACGCGGACGCCGGCCGCCTCGGCGGCGGCGAGCAGGTCGCGGGCCGACTCGTGGTCGAGCGCGAGGGGCTTCTCGCTCCAGACGTTCTTGCCGGCGGCGATGATCTGACGGCCGACCTCGGCGTGCACGGCAGGGATCGTGAGGTTGACGACGATCTCGATCTCGTCGATCGCGAGCAGCTCGTCGACCGTGCCGTGACCCGGGACGCCGTACGCCTCGGCCTGCGCCTGGGCGCGGTCGAGGTCGAGGTCGGCGACGAAGAGCACCTCGAGGTCGGCGAACTGCGTCATGTTCTCGAGGTAGGTGCCGCTGATGACGCCCGCGCCGATGACGCCAACGCCGACGCGCCCCGTGCGACCGGCGGTCGTGTCGACGCCGCTCACTTGTCGTTCTCCTGCAGCCAGGCGAAGGACTCGGCGACGCCGTCGAAGACGTCCTTCGCGTAGTCGTCGAACTCGACGACGCGCAGCGCGTGCGGCGCGGCGGCGAGCACGGCGGCGACATCGACGTCGCCCTGGCCGGCCGGGGTCTGGTTCTTGAAGGCGGCGGCCAGCGCGTCGGGCACCTCGAGAGCGCTCTCGCTGCTGGGCAGGGCGGTCGCGATGTCGCCGGAGATCTTGCCGTCCTTGACGTGCAGGAACTGCACGCGGTCACCCAGCGAGCGCAGCAGCGCCGGGGTGTCCATGCCGCCGACGGTCGACCAGAAGGTGTCGATCTCGAGGACGACGTCGTCGTTCAGTCGCTCGAGGAAGAAGTCGTAGACGGGGCGGCCGTCGACCTTGTTCGCGAACTCCCACTGGTGGTTGTGGTAGCCGAACCGCAGGCCCGACGCGGCGGCCAGCACCTGCAGCTCGTTGACGCGGTCGGCGATCTTCGCGGCGTCGTCGGCGGTCTGCCAGCGGTCGCTCGGGATGAACGGGTCGATCACGGTGCCGATGCCGAGCTGGGCCGCGGCGGCGAAGGCGCGCTCGGGCTCGTCGGAGTCGATGACGGGGGCGTGGCCCGAGGGCGCGGTGACGCCGGAGGCGGCGAAGGCCTTCTCGAACTCGTCGGCACGCTCGACGAACGAGTAGGGCTCGACCTTGGTGAAGCCGATCTCGGCGATGCGGGCGACGGCGCCCTGCAGGTCGGCCGAGACGGCGTCTCGGACCGTGTAGAGCTGCACGGAGGGTGACGAGGTCATGGGAGTGACTCCTTTGTCGTGAGGGGTTCAGGTGGTCTGGGCCCAACTCTGCCACTTATGTCGACCGATGACAAAAGTTCGTCCCGAATCGACGCATTCTCTTGCCCGGACGACACCCGCTGTGTATTCTGCGAACACCTAGCGCGACTAGGTTTTGACTCGAGGAGGCGTCATGGCCAACCCAGGCCCCATCGGCACGCAGGGCGTGCTCACCCAACCCATCAGCACCGTGCGGGTGTCGCGGGGCTACATGATCGCGCTGGGGCTCGCCCAGTTCGGTCTGTTCGCGGCCCTGCTGTCGCCGGTCTACGTGAGCATGCAGCTCAAGGCGCAGCAGTTGAACCCCGACGACCCGGCGAGCATCATCGGGCTGGTCCTGCCCTTCGGTGCGTTCGGAGCGCTCCTCGCCAACCCGCTCGTCGGCGCGCTGAGCGACCGGACCCGCACGCGGTGGGGCCGTCGTCGGCCCTACCTGGTGGGCGGCATCGTCGTGTTCACCCTCGCCCTCGCCTGGCTCGCCTTCGCCCCCACCGTGCTGCAGCTCGGCATCGCCTGGGTCGTCGCGCAGATCGCGGCCAACGCCGTGCTCGCCGCCCTGACCGCGAGCTTCGCCGACAACGTGCCGCAGTTCCAACGCGGCAAGGCCTCGAGCGTCATCGCCCTTGCCCAGAACGTCGCCGTCCTCGCCGGCACCTACCTGGCCGTCCTGTTCGTCGCGAACCTGCCGGTTCTCTTCATCGCGCCGGGCGTCCTCGCCGTCGTGCTCATCCTCGTCTACGCGGTCGTCGCCCGCGACGACCTGCCCGAGTACGAACTCAAGCCCTTCACGTTCGTCAACCTGGTCAGCTCGTTCTGGACGAACCCCCTGAAGCACCGCGACTTCGCCTTCGCCTGGTGGTCGCGGTTCCTGATCATCCTCGCGACGTTCATGTTCACGACCTACCGGCTGCTCTACATGCAGGAGCACCTCGGCATCGCGGACGTCGCCGACGCCACGGCCGCGGTCGCCTTCGGCGTCCTGCTCTACACGATCGCGTTGATGGCGAGTGCCGCGCTCTCGGGCTGGCTGAGCGACAAGCTGAAGATGCGCAAGGTCTTCGTCGGGGGCTCCACCGCCCTCTTCGCGGTCGGCCTGATCCTGCTGGCCCACGCCGAGACGGTCACCGGCTTCTACGTCGCCGAGGTCGTCATGGGCTTCGCCTACGGCATCTACGCCGCCGTCGACACGGCGCTCGTCGTCGACGTCCTGCCGAACGCCGACCGTCCCGGCAAGGACCTCGGCGTCATCAACATCGCCAACGCCCTGCCCCAGTCGCTCGCCCCGGCGATCGCCCTGTTCTTCCTCGGCGTCGGCAACGCCGGTTCGGGCAACTACACGCTGATGCTCTGGGCCGCCGGCGTCGCGGCGATCCTCGGCGCCCTGGCCGTCATCCCCATCAAGCGCGTGCGCTGAACCGGGCGGAGGCGTGTGCGACGGCCTACCGTCGCACACGTCATGACGCCCCCGACCGACCCCGCACCCGCCCCCGCCGCCGCCACCGGTCCGGGTGCCGACCGGGTCGTGCCCACGGTCGGGCCGGTCATCGCACCCCACCTGCACCTCATGACCTACAACGTCCGTCGCCGCATGCCGCAGGTGCTGACCACCCGTCACGCGCTGGCCGACCGGTGGTCGACCCGGCTGCCGGCACTGCGCCTCCTGCTCGAGGCCGAGCGACCCTCGGTGCTGGGCATCCAGGAGGCGCTGCCCGACCAGTCCGCGCAGCTCGCGGACGCCCTCGGTGCCGACTACGCCTCGGTCGGCACGGGTCGCGACCGCGACCGCGGCGGCGAGCGCGTCGAACTGCACGTCGACACCACCCGGCTGCGGATCGTCCGCCACGAGGCGCTCTGGCTCTCGGCCACCCCCACGGTGCCGGGGTCGCGCTCGTACGGCAACATGATCCCCCGCACGGCCGTCCACGCCGAGCTCGACGACCTCGTGACCGGGGCCCGACTGCACGTGGTCGTCACGCACTTCGACCACCTCTCGGCCCGCTCGCGGCGTCACTCCGCCGTGCAGCTGCGCACCTTCACCGACGCCCTCGACGGACCCGTCGTCGTGATGGGCGACTTCAACGCCGTGGTCGACTCCCCCGCGCACCGCGAGCTGACCCGCGGCAGGCTGGTCGACAGCCGCATGGTGGCCGACGCGCGGCTCGACCCGGGCTGGGGCTCGTTCTCGAACTACGGCCCGCCCCGCACCGGCGGCCGCCGCCTGGACTGGCTGCTCGTCGACACCGGGGCCCACGTCGAGCGGGCCGGCGTCGGCGGGGTCCGTCCCGGCGGCGTCGCCCCCTCCGAC
>NZ_JACYNS010000060.1:0-15117 GCF_014839405.1 Frigoribacterium sp. CFBP 13605
GGGCGGGACCGGCGCCTCCTCGACCGCCACGGCGTCGCCGAGCCCGAGCGCCTCCGCGGGCGCGGCCACCACGCTGCCGGCGGGCGAGATCCCCGACGAGACCGCCGGGCCCTACCCTGGCGACGGCTCGAACGGAGCCGACGTGCTCGAGCGGTCGGGCATCGTGCGCAGCGACATCCGGTCGAGCCTCGACGGTGGCACCACCGCGGCGGGGGTGCCGATCACGCTGAGCATGACGGTGCTCGACATGGCGAACGGCGACGTGCCGTTCGCCGACGTCGCCGTCTACGTCTGGCACTGCGACGCGGCCGGCGGGTACTCGATGTACTCGGACGGCATCACGGGCGAGACCTACCTGCGCGGCGTGCAGGTCGCCGACGCCTCCGGCACCGTGACCTTCTCGTCGGTCTTCCCGGCCTGCTACTCGGGGCGATGGCCGCACGTCCACTTCGAGGTCTACCCCGACGTGGGGTCGATCACCGATTCGACGAACGCGATCGCGACGTCCCAGCTCGCCCTGCCCGCGGACGCGTGCCGGACCGTCTACGCCCTCTCGGACTACGACGGTTCGACGGCCAACCTCGGGCGGGTCAGCCTCGCCGACGACAACGTCTTCAGCGACGACAGCGGGGCACTCCAGCTGCCGTCGGTGACGGGCGACGCGACGTCGGGCTACGCACTGGCGCTGACCGTCCGCGTCGACACGCGGACGACGCCCACCGCCGGCGCCGCACCCGGTGGCGGCGGCGCCCCCGGCTCACGCTGAGCCGCCGAGACCCTACGGCGACGCAAGGAGGTGCGGTGCGAGACCTCCTCGCACCGCGCCTCCTCGGGTCGTCGCCTACTGGTAGACGCGCACGTAGTCGACCTTCATCTGCTGCGGCAGCGGTGTGCTGCCGTCGGGATAGCCGGGCCAGGCACCTCCGACCGCGACGTTGAGGATAATGAAGAAGGGCTTGTCGAAGACCCACGGGTCGCCGCCCGTGCTGGCCGGCGTGACCTGGTGGTAGACCTGCCCGTCGACCGACCAGGTGATCGAGCCGGGTGCCCAGTCGACCGCGAAGGTGTGGAAGTCGTCGGCGATCGACCAGCCCTGCGGGTGCTGCCACGTGCTGGTCAGGCCCTCACCGCCCGAGTAGCCGGGGCCGTGCACGGTGCCGTGCACGCGGTGCGGCTCGAAGCCGACGTTCTCCATGATGTCGATCTCGCCCGCGCTCGGCCAGGCGTTCGTGGGCAGGTCGGCCCCGAGCATCCAGAAGGCCGGCCAGATGCCCTGGCCGCGCGGGATCTGGATGCGCGCCTCGACCCGGCCGTACTGCGCCGTGTACTTGTCCTGCGTGGTCAGCCGGGCCGAGGTGTACGACCCGTCGCCCTCGCGCTTCGCGGTGATCACGAGGTTGCCGTTGCCGTCCAGGGCCGAGTTCGACCGCGAGTTCGTGTAGTTCTGCAACTCGCCGTTGCCCCAGCCGCCCCCGCCGGTCTCGAGGTTCCAGACCGAGGGGTCGGGGGCGCTGCCCGCGCCGCCGTCGAACTCCTGGGACCAGACGATCGCCTGCTGGGCGGAGGTCTCGGCCGAGGCCGGGGCGGGCGTGGCGGCGACCGTGGTCGCGGCGAGCGCCGCGGCGGCGGCCAGACCGACGCCGGTCAGGGTGCGACGCGTCAGGGTGCGACGGGTCAGGGTGCGTGTCGTCAGGTGCTGGTCGGCCCTCATCATGTCTCCGCTCGTCGTCGTGCGTCGGTTCGTGTCCGTGCGTCGGTTCGTGTCCGTGCGTCGGTTCGTGTCCGTGCGTCGGTTCGTGTCGCCAGGGCGTCCGGTCACGGGTACGTCACCACCCGGCTCGGGACGGTGTTGCCCGCAGGCGTCGGCACCGAGTCGCCGACGCCGTTGATGACGCTCGAGATCGTGCCGACGTCACCGAGCGAGACCGTGAAGACGCCGTGGGCCTTCACGCCCGGCGCCCGGGGCACCTCGAAGGCCTGCGCCAGGCGCACCTGCGGGTTGGCGTTGAAGAACGAGTACACGCCGCCACCCCAGATCTCGTGGCTCGTCACACCGTCCGCGACCTTGTACGCCGCCCAGCCCTCGCCGGTCGGGCTCTGCCACGAGGCGTTGTCGGGCACGTCGTACGGCAGCTCGTTCTGGAAGAACACCGTGCGGCCGCGCTCGCCGTTCCACACCACCTGGTACTGCTGGTAGTGCTCGACGAACAGGCCGGTGGCCAGGACGTCGTCGCCGTTCACCTCGACGCCGGTCGCGCCGCGGTTGACCGTCCAGCCCGTGGGGGCGCCGCCGTGGTCGGCACGCCAGGCCCAGATGTGGTCGATGATCGTGTCGTCCGAGTTCACCTGCAACGTGGTGGTCGCGTTGCCCTGGATGCTCGAGCCGACGCGGAAGTACACGTCCTGCACGCTCTGCGGGTTCGCCGCGTGGTCGACGTGCGAGCCCGTCGTGCCGAGTCGCATCAGCTGGTCGCTGTTCTGCGTGCCGGCGTCGACGACGAGCCCCGAGACGTTCACCCCGGCGACGTCGGCCGTGGTCAGCACTGCGTCGCCGCTGGTCGGGACGAGCGTCGGGAAGCCGATGCCCGTGACGACGGTGTCGGCCCGCGTGACCTCGATCGCCTGGTCGAGCGGGTAGGTGCCCGGCGTGAAGAACAGGTTCAGGCCCTGCGCCAGGGCCCCGTTGATCGTCGCGGCCGAGTCGCCCGGGTGCGCGACGAAGAAGTCGCGCATCGGCAGGTCGGTGCCGGGGGTGCCCGGCCAGGTGACCCCGGCCGAGTCCCGCCGCAGCGCGGGGACGAACACGTGGTAGTCCCCCGCGTCGTCGAGGTAGAGGTACGGCTTCTCGCGCGTGACCGGGGTCGTGGCGAGGGTCGTGTAGCTCTTCGAGAAGTCGTTCGCGGGCGCGCCCTGCACGCCCGAGAAGGTCATGTTCCAGTTGCCGCCCTGCCACGAACCGAGGGTCGAGTCGCGCGTGTACCACTGCTGCTGCGACCCCGAGCTGACGGTGCCGTCGACCTTGCTGTCGGCGATGTAGCCGCCCGACGAGTAGCCCTGTCCGCCGTCCTGGTTCGACGGCCCCATCGTCAGGTCGCCCCTGATGTGGACGCGACGCATGGGTGCCGCCTGCGACACGGCCCAGCGGTCGACGCCCGACTCCGGCTCGACGGCGAGGTTCTCGACCGACCGCCAGAAGTTCTGGGTGGCGTTCTTCTCGTCGCCGGCGTTCCACCCGGAGTCGACGTTGACCGCACCCCGGATCGTGACGTCGTCGGGGTCCTTGCCGAGCCCCTGCAGCGCCGTGTAGAAGCCCAGGTTCGCGAAGACCCGGCCGTAGGTGCCGGGCTCGAACAGGAAGGCGTGGCGCTGGCCGCCGAACTGCGCCGTCGGGTTGCGCAGCTGCGCGTCGAAGGCCGCGTCGATGTCGGCCTGGATCGTCGAGGCCGGCACGCTCGGGTCGTACACGGTCACGTTCGGGCCGAATTCCGGCCGGTCGCTGGTGGTCACGGTCGGTGCCGACTGCGCGGCGAGCGCGGGCACCACCGCCCCCACGACGCTCGCGGCGACCCCCGCCGCGATCAGAGTCCTCATCCGTCTGTGCATGATCTTCTCGTCTCCGGTGGCGTCTTTGCCACCCGATCCGGACGCTACGCCCGCCTCCACGACGAAACAAGACCCCCCTGTCCAGTACGCGAACGGGGGGGTGCGGGAAAAGTGCGGAGACTGCAGGAGGCGCGGTGCCGGTCACGCCGGCACCGCGCCTCCTCGGGTCCTGCGGGTCAGAGCACCTGGTCGAGGAAGGTCTTCAGCCGGTCGGTGCGCGGGTGGTCGAAGAGCTGGGCCGGCGGCCCGGCCTCGACGACGACGCCACGGTCCATGAAGACGACCTGGTCGGCGGCCTCGCGGGCGAAGCCCATCTCGTGGGTGACGACGACCATGGTCATGCCCGCGCCGGCCAGGCCCTTCATCAGGGCGAGCACGCCCTTGACCAGCTCGGGGTCGAGGGCCGAGGTGGCCTCGTCGAAGAGCATGACCTCGGGGCCGAGCGCCAGGGCCCGGGCGATGGCGACGCGCTGCTTCTGGCCTCCTGAGAGGGACGCGGGCCGTACGTCGGCCTTCTCGGCGAGCCCGACCTCGGTGAGGCGCTCGAGCGCGACCCGTCGGGCCTCGGCCGCCGACACCCGACGGACCCGGCGGAGCGGCAGCACGATGTTGTCGAGCACCGTCCGGTGCGGGAACAGGTTGAAGTGCTGGAACACCATGCCGACCCGACGACGCAGCGCGTCCTCGGAGCCGTGCAGCACGTCCGTCCCGTCGAGCAGCACCTCGCCGCCCGAGGGCTCCTCGAGGCGGTTGATGCAGCGCAACACCGTCGACTTGCCCGACCCCGAGGGGCCGATGATGCAGGTCGTCGAACCGGCGGGCACCACGAGGTCGATGCCGTGCAGCACCCGGGTGGCGCCGAAGTCCTTGGTCAGGCCCCGGATCTCGAGGTCGCCGGCGGTCGGGACCGCGGGCACGGCAGGAGGCGCGGTGAGGATGGTCAACGAGGGGCTCCTGACGTGGCGGGGGCGAGGGGTTCGGTGGTGGCGGCCGAGGCGGTGGCGGCCGAGGTGGCGGGGGCGGCCGTGGCGACCGCTCCCGCCGAGGTCGGCGGGGAGGCCGGTGGCACCGTGCCCGACGGGCGCCTCCCGAACGAGCGGCCCTCGCGCAGCCGGCGGTCGATGACGTTGACCAGGTGCGTCAACGGCACCGTGATGATCAGGTAGAACACGCCCGCCAGCACGAGCGGCGAGAGGTTGCCGTTGGTGATGGCCGCGTCCTGCCCGATGCGGAACAGCTCGCGCTGCGACGTGATCAGGCCGAGGAAGTACACGAGCGACGAGTCCTTGACGATCGCGATGAACTGGTTCACCAGCGACGGGAGCACCTGGCGGATGCCCTGCGGGATCACGACGAGCCGCATCGAGTCGCCGTGGCTCATGCCGAGCGCCCGGGACGCCTCGAGCTGGCCGCGGTCGACCGCGAGGATGCCGGCCCGGAAGATCTCGCCGATGTACGCGCTGGCGATCAGGCTGAGGGCGAGGATGCCCAGCGGGTACGGGTTCCCCCGCGTGAACAGGTTGAACAGCGGTGACAGGCCCGTGCCGATCAGCAGGATCGTGAGGATGGCGGGGAGCCCGCGGAACACGTCGGTGTAGATGCGGCTGAGCACGCGGGGCAGGCGGTGGCGGCTCGTGCCCATCACCGCGAGCAGCAGCCCGACGACGATGCCGATCGCCGTGGCGCAGAGGGCCAGCAGCAGCGTGTTCCACACCCCGTAGGCGAGCATGTCGGGCAGCGTGCGGAGCATCGCCTCGCCGTCGAAGAAGCTGCGGCCGATGTTGGCCAGCGCGTCGGAGAAGTTCACGGTCGTCCCCAGCTCACTCGCTCGGCTGGAACTCGTCGGGCACGGGCTGGTCCGGGAAGAACTTCTGGTCGATCTCGAGCCACGTGCCGTCGGCGACGATGTCGGCGACGGCCCCGTCCACGGCCGTTTTCAGCGCGTCGTTGCCCTTCGCGATCGGGAAGCCCACCGGGAACTCGGGCACGGCGACGTTGATCGCGATGGTCTGCGAGCCGTTCGACGCCGCCGCGTACTCCTCGGCCACGGGGAAGTCGAGGAAGTGCGCGTCGATCGTGCCCGAGCCCAGCGCGGCGACGGCGCTGTTGTTGTCGGGGAAGCGCACGAGCTCGGCACCGGTGAAGTTCTCCTGCGCGTAGCTGTCCTGGATCGTGCCCTGGACGATGCCGAGGCGCTTGCCGTCGAGCGAGGACTCGTCGTCGGTGATGCCCGAGCCGTCGGCGGCCAGCACCGAGATGTACCCGATGAAGTAGTGGTCGCTGAAGTCGACGGTCTTCTCGCGTTCTTCGGTGTCGCTGATGGACGCGGCCGCCATGTCGAGCTGCCCGTTGGCGACGGCGGGCAGCAGGGCCGAGAACTCCTGCGTGACGAACTCGGTCTCGAGCCCGAGGCGCTTCGCGACCTCCTTCGCCATCTCGACGTCGAAGCCCTGCAGCTCGCCGTCCTCGGTGTACGCGTACGGCTTGGTGTCGCCGGTCGTGCCGATCCGCAACGTGCCGGCCGAGACGGTGCCCAGCTCGTTCGAGGCGCCGGCTTCGGCGCCGCCCGACGAGCAGGCGGTCAGGGCGAGGCCGAGGGCGGCGACCGCGGCGAGGGCGGCAGCGAGGCGGGTGGTCGTTCGTCTGGTCATGGTTCTCTCCTGTCAGGGCGGTGCGAGGCGGTGCGGTGCGAGGGGAGTGCGGGGTGGGTTCGGGAGGCGCGGGTCGGGTGGATCAGGACGGCACGGCCAGGCGGTCGACCGTGTCGGTGGCGGCCGCGGCCGTGTGGTCGTCCTCGTCGAGCCAGGACGTGCCGTCGTAGCCGCGGTCGGGGCTCATGAAGTCGATGTCGGTGAACGGTTCCTCGTCGACGGCCAGCTGCGCGAGCAGCTCCCCGATCGCGGGGGCGTGCTTGAAGCCGTGGCCGCTGTCGCCGCCGGCGACCACGACGCGGGGGTCGCCGCCGGGGTGGCCGATGACGAACTGCCGGTCGGGCGAGTTCGTCACCATGCAGGCGATCGCCTTGGCGGGGGTCGGGTCGAGCCCCGGGAAGGCCCGGGCCACGGCTGCCGAGAGCATGCCGTAGTCCGCCGCGGGGTGGATGTACCGGTCCACGGTGTCGGCCTCGGCGTCCTCGAAGGCACCGCCCGAGTCCTCGAGGCCGATCTTGACGGCGTAGCCGTCACCGTCGCCCCGGTCGGCGCCGTGGCCCCAGAGGGTGGTGCCGTCGGGCAGCTGGCGGATGAACACCGGGAAGGCCGCGAGGTCGAAGTCGCCGCCCGGTGCCGTCGCCTCGGGGGTCGTGCCCTCGAACCAGAAGAGCGGGGTGCGGCGGGCGACGAGGGGATGGTCGACGAACTGCGGGGTCCAGGCACCGAGCGTCACGACCACGCGAGCGGCCCGCAGCACGCGTCCCCCGGCCGTGACCTCGACTCCCCCGTCGACGGGGTCGATCGCCGTCACCCGGGTGTCGGTCAGCACGGTCGCGCCGAGCGACCGGGCCACCTCGACGGCGGCCCGCACGCCCTTCTCGGGGTAGCTGATGCCGGCGGCGGGGTCCCACACGCCGATGTCGTCGGGGCCGAAGCCGGCGTACTGCGGGAACCGCGCGACGAGTTCGTCGTGCTCGAAGACCGTCGACTCGAGCCCGGCCTCGTGGACGGCACGCAGGGTGCCGGCGACGACGTGGCCGTCGCGGGGGCCGACCATGACGCCGCCGGTCTGACGCAGGAGGGTCTGACCGGTGCGCTCGCCGAGGTCGTACCAGAGGTCGCGGGCGCGGGTCGCGATCGGGGCGAGCCCCGGGTGCTCCATGCAGGCGATGCGGAACAGCCGGGTCGCGCCGTGGGTCGAGCCCATCGGGTGGCCGATGCCGAAGCGCTCGACGCCGATCACGCGCCGTCCCCGCTCGGCGAGGCGCCAGAGCGCCTGTGCCCCCCAGGCGCCGAGCCCGACGACGATGACGTCGGCGTCGAGGGACGGGTCGGTGGGTCCTGGTACCGAGGAGGCGGTGGTGGCGTCGTTCATGGCCCCTGTCTATTGCGTCGGCACTTGCGCCCTCAAATACCAAAAAGGGATGATCTGATACGCGCTGCATATGAGGCGCGACCGACGAGAGGCCCGTCATGGAGATCCGAGAGCTCACCTACTTCATGGCGGTCGCTGACGACCTGTCCTTCACGAAGGCCGCCGCGCGGTTGCAGATGAGCCAGCCGCCGCTCAGCCAGGCCATCTCACGACTCGAGGCGAAGCTCGGCACGCGGTTGTTCGAGCGACAGGCGCGGACGGCCCCCCGACTGACCCCCGCGGGTGAACTGCTGAAGCGCGAAGGCAAGCGCATCCTGCACCAGATCGAGCAGACCGAGTCGCTGCTCGACTCGGTCGTGGCCGACGTCCAACCGCTGCGGGTGGGCAGCATCAGCTCGGTGCTCGCCGGCCTGCTGCCGACCGTGGTGCGGGCGTTCTCCGCGTCGCACCCGGGTGCCCGGGTGCTCGTCGAGGAGAGCGAGGAGCAGGCGATCCTGTCCGACCTCGTGCGGGGGTCGGTCGACCTGGGGTTCACGCGCGTCCGGTCGATCGACGACCGGTTCGAGGTCGAGCAGCTGGCTCTCGAGCCGCTGGTCGTGGCCCTGCCCGACACCCACCGCCTGGCAGGCGAGACCTCGGTGCCGCTCGGCGAACTGGCCGAGGACGACTTCATCATGTTCAACCGCGAGGACGCACCCCAGGCCTACGACCGCATCGTCATGTCGTGCGTCCGCGCCGGGTTCAACCCCCGCATCCCCATCCACGCGGTCAACGACCTCTCGATGCTGAGCACGGTCGCCTGCGGCCTCGGCGTCTCGCTCATGCCCTACCTCTCGTCGTACATCCCGATCCCCGGCGTCCGCTTCGTCACGATCGCCGAGGACTGGGCGCGGACGGCCCTCTCGATGCTCTGGCTCTCCGGCCGGCCGAACCCCATGACGACGGCCTTCACGGCGCAGATCCGGACCGAACTCACCGTCATGCGCGACCGCGACCTGCGGGCCGGGCGCATCACCCTCGAGTTGATCGGCGGTTGAACCGACGACGCGAGCACGACTTGGGGCACGTCGCGTCCCGTGTCAAGCCCGGTGCGCATCCTCTCCGGGCCGGAGAGGATGGAGCATCTCCTGCCAGTGCTTCAGGGGCGGCACGGTCTCGTCACACGGCCGTGTCGGCGGAGACCGATGCGACGATCGTCGCGTCGCGGGGCCGCGACCCGCCCTAGGGGTCGCGGCCCCTCACAGGCCTGCGGCCTAGTGTGACGACCAGTGCGCGCCCCGGCCGACCATCGTGTCTCCAGACCTCGGACACGACGAGACCGGGCGGACACCCCCTACCAAGAGATCAGAGGTCCATCCCATACCCGTGACGACGCTGTACACACGTCAACAAGCCATCCGCCTGTCGCCCGAGAGCGACGTCGACGCCCTGAAGGGTCGGATCGTCGCCGCATCCGGCGGAGCGCCAGCATTCGTCGACGTCGAGACCGCGTCGGGCAGTCACGTGTCCGTCCTGGTCACCACCCGGACCGAGATCTGGTTCGAGACGGACGACCGTGTCGACGATCCGTCGGCAGCCTCCGTCGCGGAGCTCCCCGACTTCGACTACTACGCCGCCGAGTCGGCGTAGTCGTCCGGCTCTCGCCGGATCTCGGCCAGGCTGAGCTGCGACGACGCGGTGATCAGCACCTCGACGGCCTTCAGCGTGCCGGCCCCCTCGTTGACGGTCAGCCAGAACGGCTCGCCGCCGGTCGCGGTGGCCAGGACGCGGGCCTTGAGGTCCTCGAGCGACGTGTTCGACAAGGTGTAGGCATGACCGTCGTAGACGATGTCGATGCGGTTCATCAGATGGCCTTGTTGATGGGTACGGAGGGCTCGGGCACGATGTGGAGACCCGAGTTGGTGTTGGCACTGACCTCGAGAGCGTGGATCCATGCAGGGTTGATCGCCGGGCTGCGCGAGCCGTAGTACTTGTACACCAGCGGGATGGTCGGGTGCAGCCAGATGCTCGTGCGGCCGTCCCCGACCTGATGGTCGTCCTTCCACGAGAAGTAGAACGACTCACCGCGACGCATCTTCATGCCGATGACGATCTGGAGATGGGCGAGGGTGCGGTCGTCGAAATCGATGGTCAAAGAGCGGTCGTAAGCGAGTTTTCCCATGTCTGGCCTTCTGCGAGATCGGAGCGACCAGGGCCCAGACGGCCGCTCGACGCACTGGTCGTTGGACGACCGATGCGACCAGACGCTACACGACATCTGTCCCCCGACACCGAACCTTCTACCCCGATAATCCCCAACCTCACGGAACTGACGACAGGTCAACCCTCTTCACCAGAACGGGGGGGTCTTCATAGATTGGAGACCGATCCCCGGGCCAGCGGAGGTCGGTCACCCCGGGAGGAAGGTCGGTCATGAGCACCTACGAAACCAATCCGTTCGCTCGACCCGCGGTGATCCACACGTACCCCAAACCCGGCATCTCTCGAGCACACCGCGTGAGCATCGGCCTGACCGGCATCGACCGGAGCAGCAGTGCGTACCGACTGCCCGCCTACGAGGACTTCTTCCTGCCCCGTCCCGCCCACGACGGCAGGTCCTCGCGAGGGAGCACCCGGTGAAGCACATGACCTTCGCCGACAAGTCGTTCTTGCTCGGCGACGAGACCGCCGTCACGGTCCTCGAGTACGCCGCCGCGTTGGCCCACCACCACGACGCGGACGACGTCGAACTCGCGGCGATCAGCTCGGACGGTGACGAGGTGCGAGCCATCCTGTTGCTCGGCGGGGGTGCACCGCTGATGGCCGAGAGTGCTCACACCGAGTTGCCCGAGCCCGACAACGCCGATGCGCTCGCCTACATGAAGCGGCGCCTCGATGCGTTGCGGCACGCACCGTCGGCCAACCCTCTCGACCCGGAGGCGCACGTCGACAGCGCGTACTGCCAACCCGACCTCACCCAGAGTTGATCGAGACGGGTCGACGCGCCTCCGCCCTGGTCGCCCGCGACAACCCGAGATTCCCTGAGCTCGACGAGACTCATCCAGAGAACCGGGCGGTGACCATGACGACATTCGACGACGCGGTCGAGGCACTGAGTCGTGCGCCGATCGGTGATTCGTTGTCACGGCCCTTCCTCGACCTCTTCCCCGTCTCCGGGTTCTCGATCGCGACCGTGGGCCCCGTCCTCGGCAGCGAGACCCTGACGGCGACGGACGACACGGCCCTGCGGCTCGACGAGCTGCAGTTCGACCTCGGCGAGGGCCCGTGCTGGGACGCCATGCGCACCGGCAGCCCGGTGCTGGTGTCCGACGCGCGTGCGTCGTCCAGTGCCGTGTGGCCCACGTTCGGCCCCGCGATCGTCGACCTCGACGTCCAGGCCGTGTTCGTGTTCCCCGTCCGGGTGGGCCCCCTGCAGCTGGGTGCCATCGACCTGTACAGCGACCGGCCGGACGAGATGCCGGGCGAGGCCGTGGTGCGGGCCCAGATCCTGGCCCGAGCCGTCAGTCGCGCCGTCCTGCGCCACACGCTCGAACGGGAGCGACGCGACAACAACCTCGAAGTCGAGCCCGTCGGGGCGCACTCGCGCCGCATCGTGCACCAGGCCACCGGACGCATCCTCGTCCAGGCCCGGGTGTCGGCCGACGATGCGCACCTCCTCTTGCAGGGCTACGCGTTCTCGACCGGGGCCCGCGTGATCGACGTGGCCACCGACATCCTCCGTGGGCGGTTGACGTTCTCGGCCTCAGAACACGGAATCGAGGAACACCGCAATGAGTAACACCGACCGGGAGACCCATCTCGTCGACGTCTTCACCACCCTGGCCGACACCCTCGTCGCCGACTACGACGTCGTCGAACTGCTGCAGACCCTTGTCGACACCACGGTCGACCTGTTCGACGTGAGCGCCGCGGGCATCCTGCTGGCCGAGGCCGACGGGGCGCTCGACGTCGTGGCCTCGACCAGCGAGGCGTCGTACCTGATCGAGGTCATGCAACTGGACTCCGAAGAGGGCCCCTGCCTCGACTGCTACGTCACCGGCGCCTCCGTCAGCGTGCCCGACCTCGGCACCGTGCCCGACCGGTGGCTGCCGTTCGCCCGGGCCGCGTCCGAGCACGGCTTCGCCTCGGTGTTCGCGATCCCCCTCCGACTCAGGGCCGAGACGATCGGCACGCTCAACCTCCTGCGTCGAGAGACCGGCGACCTGAACCCCCGTGACATCCGCGCCGCCCAGGCGCTGGCGGACGTCGCCACGATCGGCATCCTGCACGAGCGCACGGTGCGCGAGGGCGACGTCGTGCAGCAACAGTTGCAGACCGCCCTCGGGACGCGCGTCGTCATCGAACAAGCCAAGGGCGTCGTGTCCGAGACCCACCGCGTCAGCACCGACGCCGCCTTCGACGTCCTCCGGCGCCATGCTCGTGACCACAACGCCCGCCTGGCCGACGTCGCCCGGGACGTCGTCGAGCGCCGCCTCGAACTCTGACCTCCAACGCGAACCGCGCCATGGCCGCCGGACCTGCTTAAGCGATGACGACCAACTTTGTCCAGCCCCTTCTCAGGGGGCGACGTGACTGCGAGTCTGTTCACCGAGCCCGTCGCGGGCCGGCCTGAACCCGGCTCGCGAGGGGTGGCCGATCGGTTCCCGAAGACCATCGGCCCGTGAGTGCCCTCCAACGATCACCCGTTTCGACGGAGGGCACTCACCATCAGACCGAGGCCGCCGCCCGCGCGACGTAGCCCTCGACGAGCCGCTCGCTGGCGGCCTCCGTGTCGGGCACCGTGGCGCGCTCGACCGTGAGCCGGGCCCAGTCGTCGCCCAGCACGAGGTCGGTGACGCACTCCGTCGCCGAGCAGGACCGGTACGCCCGGTCACCGTCCGCGAGCCCGGGCACGGTCACGGCCGTGTCGGGGTCGAGCAGACCGAACTCGATGCGCTGATCGAGGGCCCAGGCGCCTCCGGCCAGGACGCTCTCGCTGCTGTAGGGCGTCGTGTCGTCGAGGATCGAGCACGACGTGGCGACCGCCCGACTCCGGGCCGCGGCGTAGACCGACCAGCCACCGCCCGGGGTCAACACGAACAGGTCGTCACCCGCGCCGAGGGCCTCGCGCTCGAGCGCGGCGTCGGCCACGCAGGACCAGGGCCGGGCCGGCCCGCCGAGCGGCCAGGGGTCGTCCACCACGTCGGCCGACGAGACGACCTCGGTCACCTCGGCGACGACCGGTGCGAAGCGCTGCTCGGACGTGGCCTCGACGGACGGCGCGAACTCCGTCGCGATGATCGACACCCAGCTGTCGCCGACCAGCTGGTCGAAGGTGCAGCCCCGGAAGGTCTCGTCGCCGAAGCACCGGCCGTCGGGATCGTCGCCGTAGATCTCGACGAACCGCGGCCACGTGTCACCGGCGTGCGGGAGGACCTGCACGAGCAGGCCGCTGTAGCCGCCACCCCCGGTCGGGTTGTTCTTGCCGTCCGACGACCCTCCGTCGTTCCACGTGCACGAGAGCCCTCCTTCTTGGGCGATCGCGTAGTCCGAGGGCCTGACGGAGTCGCGGTCGTAGTAGTCCCGCGGAGTCCATGACGCGTCGAAGGCACCGGCGGTCTCGGCCGACAGGAGGCCCGCGCAGTCCACCCCGAGTTCGGTGACCGGCGAGTCGGCGACCGGTGTCGGCGTCGCCGTCGGCCCGGAGGCCACCGGCGTCGACGGCTCCGGGTCGTCACCGCCCGCACCGCCACTCGTGCACGCCGCCAACAGCATCGTCGTCGCGAGCGTCGACGCGAACGCCGCCCCGACCCGTTTCGTCGTCGTCCCCATGTCCCGACGCTACCGAGCAGAGGAGGCGCGGGCCGTCTCGATCGCGCAACGGTCGTACCCGATCGCCGCGGGACGGGGGACAACGGCATCACGGTCTCGTCACGACGAGGCCCGCAGCCGACTCCACCCGTCGACCGGCCCGACCGTGCTGTCTACAGTCGACCGACCGCGCTCACCCGACGCGCGGCACCACTCGTCCCGGGGGAACAATGTCCACATCACGCCGCCTCGGCGCCGCCACCGCCCTGCCCGCCGTCGCCTTGGCCGCCGCCCTCGTCCTCACGCCCGCCACGGCCTTCGCCGCCGAGGGCGACCCCGTGTCGACCGACGCCCCGGCCGGCACCTCGACGCAGACCGACTCGACGTCGGCCGACCCGACGAGCGCCACCGCCGTGACCGTCCCTGGCGAGGCCTCACCGGCGGTGCCCGACCAGGCCGGACCCGACGCCCCGGCCGTCACCCCCACGACACCCGCGAGCGATGCCACCGACACCAGCGGATCGTCGGAGGAGGCGACCGAGGCGGTCGCAGCGGAGGTCGACGCCCCGGTCGAGATCTCGGCCTCGACCCAGGAGGTCGCTCCGGCCGGGACCGCGGCCGACGTGGTGGCCGACGACCTCTTCGTCCTCATCCCCGTCACCGCCGCGCACCCGGGCCAGGCCTTCCCGGTCGTCGCCCAGGGCTTCACACCCGGTGACGTCGTGGACGTCACGGTGTCGGGCGACGGCGTGCCCGCCGATGCCGACTACGTCTCGTTCGACGACTCCCCCGTCTTCGACGAGGACGGATCGACGGTGTTCTGGGTGGAGCTGCCGGCGACCTTCGCCGTCGGGGGCGTCGTCACGGTCACGGTCACGGACGGCAGCGGCCTCTCGACCTCGTCCGACGTGCCGGTGACGGCCTCCGTCCCGGCCCCCGCGCTCGTCGCACCGGTCGGCGCGACGGCCGGTGTCGTCACCGTGAACGGCCAGAACGGCATCCCCGGCGGCTACGCCCTCGTCGAGGTCTACGACGCCGACGATCTGGTCACCGAGCTGCCCGACCCGTCGACCGATGCGCCGTCGCCGGACGCCGACCCGACGACTGAGCCCGACCCGACGACTGAGCCCGACCCGACGACTGAGCCCGACCCGACGTCCGACGCCGAGCCCACCGGCGACGAGATCGCCTTCGAGATCCAGGTCGACGTCGACCCCGTCCCCTACGAGGTCTCGGGCTCCGCGACGGCCGTGGTGCCCGTGGACGCGGACGGACGCTTCGCGGCCCGCTTCGTCCTGCCCGCCGGCGACTTCGCGACGGACGCCTACACCTTCGACGCCGACTTCACGACGGAGAGCGACTTCTCGGAGACCGTCGTCTTCTCGGTCGCCCCGGCCGTCGTCGTGCCCGCCGTCACGACCCCGGGCACCATCGCTCCGACCGCACTGCCGGTTCGTCGCGTCGCCGCCGTGACGCCGAGCCGCGCGACGTCGCTCGCCTACACGGGGTCGGAGCCCTCGACCGCGGTGACCTGGGCCCTCGGCGCCGTCCTCGCCGGGGCCGGTGCGCTCGTCGCCGGCCGCCTGCGCCTGCGCCTGCGTCGCCGCTGAGTCGAACCCGGCGGGCCCCTCAGGCCGCCACGATGTCCACAGCCCGCCACGAGATCTCGTGGCGGGCTGTGGACATCGTGGCGGCGAG
>NZ_JACYNS010000061.1:0-14890 GCF_014839405.1 Frigoribacterium sp. CFBP 13605
GAGGCCGGCCCCGGCCGAGCTGAGCACGGCCGCGAGCGCGAACGGCACCACGTCGGGCGCGAGGGCCATGCCCGCGGCACCGATCAAGGCCGCCGCACCCGCCGTGACGACGAGGCCTCGTGGGTGCCGGGCGGACGCCGCGAACCCCGCCACCGCGCCGGCGACGTAGGCGAGCGATCCGCCCGACGAGATCAGCCCGGCGATGCCGGCGTCGAACCCGAGGTCGGCCTGCGTCTCGGGCAGGTACAGCCCGTAGGCGAGGCGGACCAGGCCGTAGGTCACGGCGATGAGGGCCGTGCCGGCTGCGACGAGCCCGGAGCCAATCGAAAACGTGCGTTTCATTTTCACAGCCTAAGCTGTCCGCATGCCCCTGCGCCCGGCCAGCGAGAAGAAGATCCTCGACGCCGCCGACGACCTGTTCTTCACGAACGGCATCGGCGCGACGCCCGTCGACGCCGTCCTCGCCCGCGCCGGCGTGTCGGCCGCGACGATGTACCGCGGCTACCGCAGCAAGGAGGCGCTGGTCGCCGCAGCGCTGACCCGTCGCCACCACGACTGGCTCGCCACCTGGGACGCCGCCGTCGCCCGGTGCGACGAGGCCGGCCCGCGCCTCCTCGCGATCTTCGACGCGTTGGACGACTTCCGGTCCCGCCCGACGGGGGCGCGCTGGTGTGCGTTCCTCGCCTCGGCGGCCGAGTACGTCGATCCTCCCGCCGACGTCGCCGAGGCCGTGCGACTCGACACCGAGACGCTGCGCACGCGACTCACCGACCTGGCACGCCCGCTCGTCGGCCCCGAGGCCGAGGGCCTCGCCGAACGCCTGCTGCTGGTGGTCACCGGCGACCTCGCCATGCGACTCCGCGAGCCCGACCGCGACACGACGACGGGCCGGGCCGTCGCGGCGTCGCTCATCGCCGCCGTTGCCGGCCCCACGAGCCCCGGCCACTGAGACCCTCCTGCGCGCACGAGGGTCTCGGCGGTCCTAGCGGGTCTCGGCGGAACCGTCCCGGTCGAAGCCCGTGCGGACCGCGGCGATGTCGTCGCCGCCGTGCCCCCGGTCGGCCGCGGTCGCGTAGACGCCGGACAGCGCCTCGAGCAGACCGGTGTCGAAGCCCGTGCCCTGGGCGGCCTCCTGCATGAGGTCGATGTCCTTGCGGATGCCGTCGAGCGCGAACTGGGCCGGGTAGTCGCCGGCGATCATCGTCGCGCCCTTGAGGTGCGCGTACGGGGTGTCCGACTGGCCCCCGTCGATGGCGTCGAGGAAGAGCTGCGGGTCGAGGCCCAGGGCCTCCGTCAGCGCGAGCGACTGGGCCGTGGCGGCGGTGATCGTGGCGATCCACGCGTTGGCGGCGAGCTTCAGCGCCGTGCCCTGTCCGACCGTGTCGCCCGCGACGATCGTCTTGGAGCCCATGGCGTCGAGGACCGGACGCACGGCGTCGAGCAGGGCGTCGTCGCCGGCGGCCAGCATGACGAGCTTCCCCGTCGCGGCCGGCTTCTTCGTGCCGAGCATCATCGCCTCGACGAGCCGGAGTCCGTGCCCGTCGGCCGTCCCGACGACGCGGGCCGTGTCGGCCTCGCCGATGGTGCTGGCCTGCACCCACACGGTGTCGGCACCGCTCGCGTCGGCGGCCTCGTCGAGGACCTCGAGCACGGCGTCGCCGTCGAACAGCACGGTGACGACCACGTCGGCGCCCTCGACCGCCTGCCGCGCCGTGTCGGCGACCACGGCACCGTCGGCGGCGAGCGGCTCGGCCTTCGACCTCGTGCGGTTCCAGACCGTGACGTCGAACCCCTCGCGCAGCAGTGTCCCCGCCACGCCCTGACCCATGATGCCCGTCCCGAGCACTGCGACCTTCATGGCTCAGACGCTACGCCCGGGACGCGCGAGCAGCGCGGCTCAGTCGAGCGGATCGGGCCCGACGGGGTCGGGCCGCATCGCGCGACGCACCCGGGCGACGACCGAGGGAGCGGGCGGATCGTTGTAGACGCCCGCCTCGACCTGGCCACTGAGACGCTGGACGGCCGCCATCACCTCGTCGGTGGCGTGGCGACGAGCCCGACCCGACTTCGCCTCCCCGTGGCGCGAGAGGTGGATGGGCTCGCCGAACTCGACGGTGACCTTCCGGAGGCGCGGGAGGCGCGTGCCCACCGGCTGCAGTTCCTGCGTCCCCGTCAGGGCGACCGGCACGACCGGGGCCCCGCTCGTGAGCGCGAGCCAGGCGACGCCCGTCCGGCCGCGGTAGAGCCGCCCGTCGAGGGAGCGCGTCCCTTCGGGGTAGATCGCGAACGCGTCACCGTCGGTCAGCTTGCCGAGGCCCAGGTCGAGGGCGTGCTGCGCGGCGGACCCGGCCCCTCTCTCGACGCCGATCGCGCCGATGCCGGTGAAGAAGGCCCGCGACGCCCGACCCTTGAGGCCCGAGCCGGTGAAGTAGGCGTTCTTCGCGAGGAACGAGACCTGACGGGGTGCCATGAGGGTGATCACGACGCTGTCCATGAACGAGAGATGGTTGCTGGCCAGGATGACGGCGCCGCGCCGCGGGACGTTGCGGCGCCCGATCACCCGGGGGCGCCAGACCGCGCGCACCAGGGGTGACAGGACCGAACGGCTGAGGGTTGTGAGCACGCTCCACTGTGCCCGACGCCACATTCCCCGAGGCGCATGGCTCGCCTGTGCGCCTCACCCGGGGGCCCTCGGCACCCACCCGCACCACCCGATTCGGGGAACAACGGGTGTCCCCCTCAGGGAGGATTGCCGCCGCCGGAGCCGCGGCCTATCGTCGGAGACCGACCGAAACGGGACGCTCGTCCGGTTCACGACCCTCCGACGAGTCCTCGTCGGGGGATCGACCCGAGACCCGGGGCGAGCGCCGCGACGCACCGCCCGTCCCCGTGGGCGGTGGTCCGGCCGGGCGGACGGCCCCCCGCGCCCCGCTCCGACAGCCGGGGACGGCCCCGGACGGCCCGAGGCGCCCCGAGTGCCCCGAGTGCCCCGCCGCATCCCCCGACGACAGCCCCCACGACCCGAGAGGACCGCCTTGGACGACGAGACCATGACCACCCGCCCTTCGCGCCTGCCGGTCGTCTTCGGCGCCACCGCGCTGATCTCCACCTACTTCGCCGTCGCCAGCATCGTCGGCGCGGGCACCTCGGTCGGCGTCGGTCTCACCGCGACGGTCGTGGCGACCGGCCTCTACGTGCTGTCGGCGGTCGTCTGGCTCGCGCTCGTCGTCGTGGCGGTCTCGTCGGTCCGCCGGACGCGACGAGGCGCTGCGCTCGACCGGACGAGCATGCGCTTCATCGGGTTGGCACCCCCGGCGGGCGGGGCCGTGCTGCTCGCCGCGGCCTACGTCGCCCGCATGAACGGACAGCCCTTCTTGGGCGGGTTCTCGGCCATGGTGATCACGACGGTCGCGCTGGTCGTCCTGTCGCAGGCGTTCCCGCTGCTCGGCTTCGGCCCGTCGACCCCGGGTCAGCGCCAGTCGTCGGGCGGCGGCGGGGCGTCGTCGTAGGGGTCGTAGGGAGCGTCGGCCGGCACGTCGTAGAGATCGTCGGCCGGCACCTCGGGCACCTCGTCGACGGCGGGCGGCGCGGCACGGCGGGCACCACGAGCGGGGGCGGTCGAGGTCGCCCGGGACGAGCGGGGCGTCGTGCCGGCCGGCGCCGACGCCGTCGGGGACGACCCGACGGCCGCCGCCTCGGCCGGTGCGGTGCCGCCCACGACGGCGAGCACCTGCTGACCGTAGGTGTCGAGTTTCTTCTGGCCGACGCCGCTGATGCCCGCGAGCTGATCGAGCGAGGTGGGCCGTTCGGACGCGATGCCCCGCAGGGTGACGTCTCCGAACACCACGTAGGCCGGGACGCCCTGCGCCCGGGCCACGCCGGCACGCCACTCGCGCAGCGTCTCGAACAGGGCGGCGTCGTCACCCGTCAACTCGGCGGCGCCCCGTGAGGAGCCGCGGCCCGACGAACCCGACCCGCTCCGCGCCCGGGCCGAGCGCGCCGGACGTTCGGGCTCGCGCCGCAACCGGACGGTGCGGCCGCCCGAGAGCACCTCGCCCGCCGCGTCGGTGAGCAGCAGGGTGCCGTAGCCGTCGGGCGAGACCGCCAACACCCCCTGGGCGAGCAGCTGCCGGACGACGCCCCGCCACTCGACGTCGTTCAGCTCGGTGCCGATGCCGAAGGTGGACAGCTGCTCGTGGCGGTTCTGGAGGACCTTGGGGGTCGACTTGCCGACGAGGATGTCGACGATCTGGCCCGCGCCGAACTGCTGGTTGCGCTCTCGCTTCAGCCGGACGACCGTCGAGAGGAGCTTCTGGGCGGGCACCGTGCCGTCGAGCGACTCGGGCGGCGAGAGGCAGGTGTCGCAGTTGCCGCAGGCGGTGCTCGCCTGACCGAAGTAGCCGAGCAGCTGCACCCGTCGGCACTCGACCGTCTCGCACAGGGCGAGCATGGCGTCGAGGTGGGCGCCGAGCTTGCGACGGTGCTCGGCGTCGCCCTCGGACTGGTCGATCATGCGCCGCTGCTGCACGACGTCTTGCAGGCCGTAGGCCAACCAGGCCGTCGAGGGCAGGCCGTCGCGGCCGGCCCGGCCGGTCTCCTGGTAGTAGCCCTCGACCGACTTGGGCAGGTCGAGGTGCGCGACGAAACGGACGTCGGGCTTGTCGATGCCCATGCCGAAGGCGATGGTGGCGACCATCACGATGCCCTCGTCGCGCAGGAAGCGCGCCTGGTTGCGTGCCCGGGTCTGCGCCTCGAGGCCCGCGTGGTACGGCAGCGCCGGGATGCCCTGCTTGACCAGGAACTCGGCCGTGCTCTCGACCGACTTGCGGGACAGGCAGTACACGATGCCGGCGTCGCCGTCGTGCTCGGTGCGGATGAACCGCAGCAGCTGCTGCTGTGGGCCGTCTTTCGCCTCGATGCGGTACTGGATGTTGGGCCGGTCGAAGTCGGCGACGAAGTGCTTCGCGTCGTCGAGCTCGAGGCGGCGTGAGATCTCGCGGTGGGTGGTCTCGGTGGCCGTCGCCGTCAGCGCGATGCGCGGGACGTCGGGCCAGCGCTCGTGCAACACCGACAGCTCGAGGTAGTCGGGACGGAAGTCGTGCCCCCACTGCGCCACGCAGTGGGCCTCGTCGATGGCGAAGAGCGAGACGTGGCCCCGGTCGAGCAGCGACTTCGTGGACTCGAGCTTGAGCCGCTCGGGCGCGAGGTAGAGCATGTCGAGCTCGCCCGCGACGAACGCCTGCTCGACCGCACGACGACGGTCGGGGTCTTGCGTCGAGTTGAGGAACGCCGCCCGGACGCCGACGGCCTCGAGGGCGTCGACCTGGTCTTGCATCAGCGCGATGAGCGGCGAGACGACGATGCCCGTGCCGTCGCGGACGAGGGCGGGCACCTGGTAGCAGAGCGACTTGCCGCCACCCGTGGGCATGAGCACGAGGGCGTCGCCGCCCTGGACCACCTGGTCGATGATCTGCGCCTGCTGTCCACGGAACTCGTCGTAGCCGAACACCCGGTGCAGCACGTCGAGGGCTGCGGTGGGAGCGTCGGGAGCCAGGGCGGGCGAGGCGGTGGTGGTCACGCGTCGAGTCTACGAGCGGCCGCCGACGCGGTCAGTCGACCCGCGCCTCCTGGGGACGGTCGTCGGTCGGACGGGCACCGGGGACGAGGGGTTCGCCCGGCGCGGGAGCGCCGGGCACGAGAGGAGCGCTGCGGACCGTCACGAGCCCGGTGCGTCGGGCCGCCCGCAGCACGAGCCACACGTAGAGCGGCGTCGAGACCAGCGTCACCGCCAGGGCGAGGGGGCTGCCGTCGCTCGACTCGACGCCCGCGAAGGGGGCCGACAACAGGAAGAGCACGGTGTTGTTGAGCACGTGCGCGACGATCGCCGCCTCGAGCCCGCCGGTGCGCCAGGTCAGGTAGGCCGCGGCCACGCCGAACACGGCGACGTCGAGCATGCCCCACGCGTTGTAGTCGTGGCCGAACGCGAACCCGACCGTGGGAAGGACGATCGCCGCGATCGGGTACCTCAACCACGAGCCGATCGTCTGCATGGCGAGCCCGCGGAACGCGTACTCTTCGGCCGTCGCCTGGAGCGGCGTGACCACGAGGATGACGACGACCGCCCAGACGAGGGTGTCGGCCGGCGTGGTGACCGGGCCGGTGCCGATCGGTTCGCCCGACAGCGGGGGCACCACGACGTAGCTGAGCCCCACCGTCAGGGCCATGAACGCGAGGGCGGGCACGAGGCATCGCACGAGCCACCGCCAGCGCAGCCGCCCGGCGACGCTCGAGAGGCTGCCGACCGCGCCGGGGCCGACGATCAGCGTGCCCAGCATGATGGCCGGCAGCATGACCGCGATCGAGGCGAGCGTCGTGAAGAGCACGAGCGGGTCGGCGGCGGCCAGGGCGTCGCCCTCGATGCCGCGCTGCAGACGTTCGGCGGCGGCGGTGCCGCCCACGGCCGTGGTCACCCCGAGGACTGCCACGTAGACCACGACCGACGCGAGCAGGTACGTGACGGCCGCCACGACGGCCGCCAGCAGCGGTTTCCACCACCGGTACGAGGGCAGGGAACGGAAGAGGCGGTGGTACGCGAACGTCGTCACCCGACGAGCGTACGGGAGGCGCGGTGCCGGTCGGTCGTGCCGCCGTCGCCTCCGCGCCGCCGCGCGATGGTCGCACCACGAACGGAACGTCGCACCACGGGATTCCGTGGTGCGACGTCCGGTCGGTGGTGCGATGCCGGGGGCGTCAGCCCTCGGTGGGCGTCACCGTCGCGCGGAGGCGACGGCGGCGGGCGACGACCAGCGCCGAGCCGCCGGCCAGCATCAGGGCGAGCCCGGCGAGGGCCGCGAGACCCAGGCCGTCCTGGCCGGTGAAGGCCAGCGAGCCGTCGGCGTTGCGGACCGTGCCGGCGGGCGTGGTGCCCGGACCCGAGCCGGGGGTGGTGCCGGGCACGGTGCCGCCGGGGGTCGTGACCGGAGGCGTGGTGCCGGGGTCGGTCGGCGGGACGACCACGGGAGCGGCCGCCGCGGCGAAGACGACCGGGACGGACGCCGTCGTGCCGGTGCCGGCGACCGAGAGCACGACCTGACGCGTGACCGGTCCGGCAGCGGGAGCGGTGATGCCCTCGGGGACGACGAAGGTCACCGTGGCACGACCCTGTTCGTCCGAGTTGTCGAGGATGGTCTCGTCGATCGGGGCCGAGGCGAGCTCGACGCCGTCGAGCGTCGCGGTCACGGTGCCCGACGCGTCCGCGGCGGCCTGCTGCAGGACGAGCGACGACAGGGTCATCGACACGGTGTCACCGGCGGCGAACCCGCCGACGGGCGCAGCGGTCAGCCCCGAGACGCCGACCGAACGCGAGGCGAAGTCGGGGTCGGACGGGTCGCCGGCCTGGGCGTCGAAGTACTCGAGCTGGCTCTGCAGGTCGACCTTGCCGCTGTCGGCGTGGGCGCGACCGTTGGCGAAGGCGGTGAACCCATCGCCACCCGAGGCGAGGAACGAGTTGACCGTCACCTTGTAGATCGTGGCGTCGTCGACGGCCACGCCGTCGAGCGAGACGGCCGCGATGCGCGAGCCCGCCGCCGCGGTGGGGTCGTACGTGTAGGTCAGACCCTCGGACGTGCCGAGCTTCAGGGTGCTGGTACGGCCGGCGGTCGGCCACTGCTGTTCGAGCACCTGGCGGATCTCGGCGCCGGTCATGTCGACCACGACGAGCGTGTTGGCGAAGGGCTGCACGGCCGCGGCGGCCTTGTACGTCACGTCGCCGTCCGGCGCCACGAAGGGCAGGTCGTCCCGCAGGCCGCCCGGGTTCATGAAGGCGAGCTGGGCACCGCTCGCCGTCGTCGACGACAGCTGGATGTCGGCGACGAAGTTGCCGAGCGTCGACTCACCGGCCCGGTTCGAGACGGGGAGGCCGTTGGCGTCCGGGTTGGCGTTGTAGGCCCGGTTGAAGGAGTCGCTGATCGAACCGATGACCTCGGCCCCCCGCTCGGCGGCGACGTCGACGGCCGAGGCGACGATGGCCTGGACGGTGGGGTCGGGCGTGAAGGCACCGTAGAGCGGCACCAGACGGTGCGAGGCGATGGTCACGCGGTCACGGAAGGCGGTGGCGGCGGGGTCGACCGTCATGGTCACCCGGGCGAGGTTCGTCCCGTAGCTGCCCGTCTGCACGACGGCACGCTGCGGGCCGCCGTCGGACGGCGAGACGAGGTAGTCGTAGCCCTGGTGGGTGTGTCCCGAGAAGATGGCCGACACGTCGCCCGAGACGCCGCGGGCGATCTCGCCGAACGCGTTGTCGCCGGTGACGGAGTCGAGGCTGCCGGTCTCGGCGCCCTCGTGCAGCAGCAGGACGATGGCGTCGGCCGCGTCGGCCGCGACGATGTCGTCCGCGACGGCGTTGACCGACTCGACGACGGGGGCGAAGGTGAGCCCCTCGATGCCGGCCGGGCTGACGAGCGTCGGCATGGTCTCGGTCAGCGCGCCGATGAACGCGACGCGGACGCCGCCGATCTCCTCGACGACGTAGGGGTCGTAGGCGGGCGTCCCGTCGCTCCGGAGGATGTTCGCGTTCACGTAGGGGAACTCGCTGTTCGCCCGGACGCGGCCGTTGAAGTCGTCCTGGCCCTTGTCGAACTCGTGGTTGCCCGGCGTGCTGACGTCGAGGCCCATGGCGTTCAGGGCGTCGAGGGTCGGCTCGTCGTCCTGGATGAACGAGGTGAACGTCGAGGCGCCGATGTTGTCGCCCGCCGAGACGAAGAGCGTGTTGGGGTTCTGCGCCTCGACCGACTTGACGGCGCCCGCGAGGACGGCCGCGCCGGCGATGGAGGCGCGAGCACCGGGGGCGTCGGCCTCGAGTCGACCGTGGAAGTCGTTGATGCCGACGAGGTCGATCGTGACCGGGACGGCCTGGGCCGGTGCCGCGGCGACCAGGCCGAGCAGCAGGGTGCCGGTGGCGACGGACGCGAGGGCCGCACCGCGGACTCGCCGCCGGCCTCCCGTCGGGACGGACTCGGATGACGGGGGGCTGATGCGCATGGGCGTCGGTGCTCCTGGAGAAGACGGTTCGGGCGGGACGGCACCCCCCGACAGGGGGCACACCACACGACCCTAAGTTCTCGCTGGGTGCCCGACAAGAGTCCGCCGAAGATCGTCACATGTTGTTCATCCGACGCCGCGAGGCCGAGCGACGGGCCCGCCGAGGGGCTCCACCGGAGCCTCCGGACACCGCGCCTCAGTCGGCGATCAGCCGCTTGCCCATGCCGAACGCGTCGTCGACCGAGTACCCCAGGTGTTCGTACAACGCCCGTACCCGCTCGTTGCCGGTGCGCACCTGGAAATTGGCCTTCGGGCATCCCAGCGCCTCGAGCGACCGCTCGACCTCGGCCATGAGCTGCCGGCCGAACCCCTCCCCCTGGCGATCGGGCTCGACCGCGACGTAGTACACCCAGCCGCGATGGCCGTCGTACCCGGCCATCGCGGTCGCGACCAGCGCCTCCTCGTCGTCGACGCCGACCAGGAACAGCTCGCGCTGCACGGTCAGCTTGCGTTCGATGTCGCGTCGCGGGTCGTTCCACGGGCGGGTCAGCCCGCAGCGCTCCCAGAGCGCCACGACGGTCTCGGTGTCGGCCTCGTCGAAGGGTCGGATCTGCATGCACCGACCCTGCCAGACCCGACGGGACGAGGAGGCGCGGTGCCGGTCGCCACCACCCCGCACCCCCTCAGGGCCCTCGCGTTAGGGTGGGTCGTCGTCCGAGCCGCGGGCGCAGGGAGGGGCCCACCCGTGACCGATGCTCGCCGACGTCTCGCCGTCCTGGGGTCGCCGATCGAGCACTCGCTGTCACCGGTGCTGCACCGCACGGCGTACGAGCACCTCGGCCTGCCCTTCGACTACGACCGGGTCGAGGTCGCCTCGGGCGGGCTCGCCGACTTCGTCGGGGGCCTCGACGCGAGCTGGCGCGGCCTGAGCCTGACGATGCCGCTCAAGCGCGAGGTGCTGCCCCTGCTCGACACCGTCTCTCCGCTCGCCCGACGTCTCGGGGTCGCCAACACCGTCGTCATCGACGACGACGGTCGCCGCCACGGGCACAACACCGACGTCGACGGCATCGTCCGCAGCGTCGAGGGCTTCCACGACGCCCGGCCCGCCGCGGCCACCATCCTCGGCGGGGGCGCCACCGCCCTGTCCGCGATGGCCGCCGCGTGGGATCTCGGCGCCCGGTCCTTCTCGATCCACCTGCGCAACCCCATGCGCGCCGGCGAGCTGACGTCCCTGGCCGCCGAGCTGGGCGCCGACGTCATGGTCGCCCCGCTCACCGAGCTGCCCTCGCTCGGCCCGTTGGACTTCGTCATCAGCACCTTGCCCGGCGGCGCGGCGGACGACCTCCACCTGCGTCCGGCCGGTGGCTCGTCCGTCCTCTTCGACGTCGCCTACGAGCCCTGGCCGACGCGCCTCGCGTCGCGCTGGTCGGCCGACGGGGGCATCGTCTTCAACGGCCTCGACATGCTCGTCGAGCAGGCGCTCGGCCAGGTCAGGCTCTTCTCCGGGCGGGCGCAGGACGAGCCGGTCCCCGACGAGGGCGTCCTGCGCGACGCGATGCGCGCCTCCGTGGGCTCGCCGATCCGCGACCGGTCGACCACCGACAGCGTGGCGCGCTGACGATGGCGACCCCACTGCCGGTCTCGATCGGTCGGGTCGCGCTCGGCACCGGGCGTCCCGCGGTCTGCGTCCCGCTCGTGGCCCGCACCCTCGACGCGCTGGTCGACGCCGCCTCGGCGCTCGACACCGACACGGCCGAACTGGTCGAACTGCGCATCGACTTCGTCGACGCCGCGTTCGCCGCGGCACCGGACCCCGACGGTCCCGTGCGCACGGGAACCGAGGCGACGGGAGCCGCCGACCTCGACCTGGTGGCCGACGTCGTCCGTCGGGTGCGTGGCGCGCTCGACGCCGAACTGCCCCTGCTGTTCACCCTGCGGACCGAGCCCGAGGGAGGCGAGCACGACGTCGCCCCCGCGACCTACGACGCCGTGCTGCGCTCGGCGATGGCCACCGGGCTGCTCGACGCCGTGGACGTCGAGATGTACACCGACCCCGACCTGCTCGGCGGGCTCGTCGACGCGGCGCACGACGCCGGGCTCGTCGTGGTGATGTCGTCGCACGACTTCAGCGGCACCCCCACGCAGGGCGAGGTCGTGTCACGCCTGCTCGAACAACAAGAGAACGGTGCCGACGTGGCGAAGTTCGCCGCCATGCCGTCGAACACGGACGACGTGCTGACCCTGATGCGGGCCACGGCCGAGTTCCGGGCGGGTGCCGGCATCGTGCCCGCGATCACCATGTCGATGGGGCCGCTCGGCGTCGTGTCCCGGCTCGCGGGCGAGACGTTCGGCTCGTGCGTCACGTTCGGATCGGCGGGGGCGACGAGCGCGCCCGGACAGGTCCCGGCGGCGGGGCTGCGGGCGGCGCTCGAGCTGGTGCACGAGGCGCAGCAGGGCTGACGGCGTCGCCTCGGCGTCGGATCGGCTTCGTCCGGGGCCTCGGGCGTCAGGGCTCCGGAGGCCCGACGCACGCAGAGTCCACCACCGGGAAACGAGCGACGGACGTCGCTCAACGGGACCACCACGGCGGTCGGGCCCACCGGAGTGCGAACAGGTTAGCGGTCGGTGGCCCGACCCCGTAACCCCCTTGCGCCCGCGAGCGCCACGTGGTCCACGACGAGGACCGGCAATGGACCGGGGCTCTCGACGACGCCGTCGCCGCCGTGTCCGGGCGGGACTCCGGCGCCGTCCGGCCGGGTCAGGCCGGGCCCGGGTACTGCCGCTCGCCACCCGTGTCGAACCGCTCGCCCGAGGCGCGCGAGGGCAGCAGCGACATGACGAGCAGGGTCAGCCACCCGAGGACCGGCAGCAGGTAGAAGAGCACGTACCAGGCGGTGAAGCCCCCGTCGTGCAGGCGCCGCGACTGCAGCGCCAGGGTCGGCAGGAAGCTGACCACCGACCACAGCACGACGACGACGCCCTGTGGGTCGATGTAGGTCCAGTCGCCGTTGTCGCCCCCGGCCCAGGTCGACGTTCCGCCGCTGCCCGTGGCCCAGGCCTGGAGCGCCCCCTGGAACACGAGCGCGATGACGAACCACCACCAGTACTCGCTGCGGCTCGCCCTCCCGTGGAACGTGGCGTACTTGCGCCAGAACCGGACGACCGCGACCTTCGGCGAGGCGCGGTGGTACGGCTGGTCGAGCGGCACGGGGCCGGCGGGTCCGGTCATGGGATCTCCTGCGGTGGGGTGACGGGCAGGACCATCCTCGCAGCGCCTCCGCCGCGTCGTGGCCGATCGGGGCGGCCCGTCGGTACTGTGGGGCCCGCCGACCCTCGCGTCGGCGCCGTCGCCCATCCGGGGCGGCGCCAGACGAAGGAGACCCCATGAGCATCGGCGGCGGAATCGCCTTGATCGTGATCGGCGCGGTCCTCGCGTTCGCTCTCGACTTCCAGGTCGCGGGCATCGACATCAAACTGATCGGCTACATCCTCATCGCGGCCGGCGTGGTCGTGACCATCATCGGCATCGCCTTCGCGTCGCGCCGCCGCTCGACGGTCTCCACGACCCGCAGCGCGGTCGACCCGGCCACGGGCGAGCGCGTCGAGCGTCGCTCGACCGACAGCGACCCGCTGGTCTGACCCGAGGGTCCGACGCGACCCGAGAACGCAGGAGGCGCGGTGCCGGCTGGCACCGCGCCTCCCGTGTGTCGGGGCGGGGAACGCCTAGAGCTGCACGCCGTCCTGCACGGACGCCGCGCGGTGGCGGCGACGCAGCACGAGGGCCGCACCGGTGCCGGCCAGCATCAGCGCGAGCAGCAGGGCGGGCAGGGCGTCGGAGCCGGTGAACGCGAGGGGGCCGCCCCCGTTGCCGGCCGTCCCCGCGCCTCCTGCGCTCGAGCCGTCACCGGGGATCGCCGCAGGTGGGGTCGTCGGAGCCGGGGTGACGGCGCCTTCGACGACGGCGACGGTCGTCGCCAGCGTCGTGCCGCTCTGCGTGCCGGTCAGCGTGATCGTGTGGCTGCCGGGCTCGGTGGGGGCGGTGACGGTGTAGGTCGCGACGCCGTCGACCACGTCGGCGATGCCGAGGTCGGTCACCGTGCCGTCGACGTCGAGCGTGCCCGTGACCTGGCGGTCGCCGGCGAGGCCGGCGGTGCTGACCGGGAACTCGGCGCCGGGGGCGACCTCGGTCGGAGCCGAGATCGTCGCGGCGGCGCTGAGGCCGTCGAGGTCGCGGTCGAGCTGCAGGGCGTTCACGATGGTGAAGAAGTTGTCGGTCTGGTCGATCAGGCCGACGACGTTCGCGGCACCGGGGCCGTAACCCGCGACGCGCAACTGCGTGCCGGTGTGCTGCTGCGACCCGCCCGCCGCGGCGGTGCCGTAGGCGATCTTCATCGTGGTGCCGTCGACCGTCGTCAGCGCGGTGCTGAGCGTGGCGGGCGGCGTCGAGTCGACGATCTGGCTGGTGTGCGCGTGGTCCGCCGTGACGATGACCACCGTGTTGCCGTCGGCCTTCGCGAAGGCGAGGGCGGACTGGACGGCCTCGTCGAGGTCGAGCACCTCACCGATCTGACCGCAGGCGTCGGCGCTGTGGTCGCGCTTGTCGATCGAGGCGCCCTCGACCTGCAGGAAGAAGCCCTGGTCACCGGTGTCGAGCAGGTCGATCGACTTCTCGGTCAGCGACTGCAGCGAGAGGCCGGTGGACAGGCGGGCCGGGTTCGGCTGGCAGGTCTGCGGGGCCAGGTCGGCCCCGCCGACGGTCGCCGTGGTGGCGGCGTACCGGGTCGGGAAGTTGCCGTCGGTGAAGGTGCCGAGCACGGGCTGCGCCTGGTCGGCGGTCGTCAGGGCGTCGAGGCCGGCCGCGTCGCGCACGACCTGGTAGCCACGGTCCTGCGCCTGGGCGAACAGGGTGTCGCCCTGCCACTGACCGGCACGGGCGGACTGGCCGAACGAGGTCGCGCCTCCGCCGAGGGTGAGGTCGGCACGGGTGCCGATGATCTGCTCGCTGATCGAGCCGAGGCCGCCCTGGTCGAGCGCGTCGGCGCCGCACTGGGTGACGCTGTCGGGGCCGTAGCAGCTGCGGGCGGCGACGTGCGCGGCCTGCACGGCCGGGGTGGCGTCCTGCAGCTCGGCGGTCGAGACGTTGCCGGTCTTCTTGCCGTTGGCCTTGGCGATCTCGAGCAGGGTGTCCTGCGGGACGCCGTCGACGTCGACCGAGATGGCGTTGTCGTAGGTCTTCGTGCCGGTGGCCCAGGCGGAGCCGGTCGCGGCGGAGTCCGGCACGTAGTCGGGCTTGCCCTTGTTCGCGCCGTCCCGGTAGACCGAGTACGTCGTGTACTGGCCGGTCAGGGGCAGGGCGTCGATGCCGGGCAGCGTTCCGCCGGCGCCGTAGGCGTAGTTGCGCGCCGACGTGATCTCGCTGTCGCCCATGCCGTCGCCGATCAGCAGGATGACGTTCTTGGCGGGGCCGGCCTCCACCGAGTCGAGCAGCAGCTGCGTGCTGTCGTCGATGCTGCGGGCGGCACCACCGTTCTGGGCGATGTTCGCGGGGGTGGCCGCGAAGGCGGCGACGGGGCTGAGGGCGAGGGCGGCGGCGGCGGCCGTCGCGACGACCCCCGTCGTCAGGGCCGCACGCCGGCGGTTCGGGGTGTTCTTCGACACGGTTCTGCTCCTGTGATCGTGATCGTGATCCGGTCGCCACGCGACGGAGTCGCCGCGGAGCGGGGACCAGCAGACTCCTGCCGGGTGGCCGCCACGTGAACGAGGCCGTGCGCGCGGGTGAACACCCTCGGACGGGGGTCGCCCGCTCGGCTGGCACGCCCCGCCGCCCCGCCCAGCCGGCCCGCCGCGC
>NZ_JACYNS010000062.1:0-14788 GCF_014839405.1 Frigoribacterium sp. CFBP 13605
GCGCCTCCGCGGCGGGACGCCCGTCCGGACGCGCCCGGCGGGCCGGCTCACGCGTCGTGGGGTCGCGGCCGACCCGGGTGCTGGCGCGGCACGTCACGGCGAAGGGGCCGCTGCTCGCCGCCGGGTTGACCTACCAGGCGCTCTTCGCCCTGTTCGCGGCCCTGTGGGTGGGCTTCTCGGTCGCGGGGTTCGTCGTCTCGGGCGACCAGGTGCTCCGTGACGAGTTGATCGTGTTCATCCGCTCGGCCGTCCCCGGGCTCATCCAGGACGTCGACGGCACGGGCGTCGTCGACCCCGAGTTGCTGCTCGACGCGTCGGTCTTCGGTTGGACCGGCGCGGTCGCCCTGCTCGGCCTGCTGGTGTCGTCCGTCACGCTGCTCGGCAGCATGCGCGACTGCGTGCGCATCGTGTTCCGGGCACCGCAACCGGTCACGCCGCTCGGCCGACTGATCGTGCGCGACCTCGGCCTGGCCCTCGCATTCGGGGCCGCGGTCGTCGTGTCGGCGACGCTGTCGCTGCTCAGCACCACGGCGGTCTCGGGCCTGTTGTCCGGGGTGGGCGTCTCGACCCGGTCGATCGCGGGCGAGGCGACCCTGCGCGTGGTCGGCATCGTGCTCGTGTTCGTCTTCGAGACCGCGGTGCTGGCCGTCCTGTTCCGCGTGTTGGCCGGGCTGCACATCCCCTTCCGTCGACTGCTCGCGGGGGCGATGCTCGGAGCGGCCGGGTTCGTCTCGCTGACCGTGGTCGGCGGCGTCGTGCTCCGCGCCACGGGGTCGAACCCCCTGGTCGCCTCGTTCGCGGCCGTCGTCGGACTGTTGATCGTGATCAACCTGCTGTGCCAGGTCCTGCTGCTCAGCGCCGGCTGGATCGCCGTCGGCATGGACGACCTCGGCGTGCTCGCCGACCCGCATCAGGAGGCGGCCCGCCTCCGGCGCCTCGAGGAGGAACGGCGAGCCCAGGAGGCGCGGGCCCGGTCGCGGGGCGGTCGTCTGGTGGACGGCGCCCGCGGGCTGCTCTCGCGGTCGCTGCGGGCCGTCCGGCGGGGTGACCCGTCCGACGCCCCGGGCACGGGGTCTCCGGACGACCCCGGTGACGGTGCCCGCCGCTAGTCTGGAGCCCATGTCCACGCGCCTCCGTCTCGCCACCGTCAACGTCAACGGCGTCCGTGCCGCCTTCCGCAAGGGCATGGGCGACTGGCTCTCGGCTCGCGACGTGGACGTCCTCACGCTCCAAGAGGTGCGCGCCTCGACCGACGACCTCGAGGGCCTGCTCGGCCCCGAGTGGAACGTCGTGCACGACCCGGCCACCGCCAAGGGGCGGGCCGGTGTGGCCATCGCCAGCCGGGGCAAGGCCCACGTGCACCGCGTCGAGCTCGGCCCCGACGACTTCGACAGCGCCGGGCGGTGGCTCGAGGCCGACTACGAGATCGACGGCACCGTGGTGACCGTCGTCAGCACGTACGTCCACTCGGGCGAGGTCGACACCCCCAAGCAGGACGAGAAGTGGAAGTTCCTCGACGCCATGTCGGCGCGGCTCCCCGAGCTCGCCGCCCACAACGAGCTCTCGGTGGTGACGGGCGACCTCAACGTGGGCCACCGCGAACTCGACATCAAGAACTGGAAGGGCAACGTCAAGCGCGCCGGTTTCCTCCCCCGCGAACGGTCGTACTTCGACCGGTTCCTGGGGCCCGCGGGCGAGCAGGTCGTGACCGTCGACGGCACCGGCGGAGAAGGCCTCGGGTGGGTCGACGTGGGTCGACGCTTCGCCGGCGAGGTCGAGGGGCCCTATTCGTGGTGGTCCTGGCGAGGTCAGGCCTTCGACAACGACGCCGGTTGGCGCATCGACTACCAGCTGGCCACCCCGGCGCTGGCCGAGACCGTCGAGCACTACGTGGTCGACCGGGCGGCCGCCTACGACCAGCGCTGGTCGGACCACGCCCCGGTCGTCGTCGACTACCGGCTCTGACCCGCGTCCCACCCCTTCTCTTCTCGCACCACCCCGACCGAGGACCTCATGACCAAGCCCCGTCTCTTCTCCGGCATGCAGCCGTCCGCCGACTCGCTCCACGTCGGCAACTACATCGGCGCCCTGCAGCAGTGGAAATCGCTGCAGGCGACGCACGACGCCCTGTTCTGCGTCGTCGACCTGCACGCCATCACCGTCCCCCAAGACCCCGCCGCGTTGCGTGCGCAGATCCGCGGCACCGCCGCCCAGTACATCGCCGCGGGCATCGACCCGGCGGAGTCGACGCTGTTCATCCAGTCGCACGTGCCGGCACACACGCAGTTGGCCTGGGTGCTCAACACCCTGACCGGCTTCGGCGAGGCCAGCCGCATGACGCAGTTCAAGGACAAGGCGGCCAAGCAGGGGTCCGACGCGGCCTCGCTCGGCCTGTTCGCCTACCCGACCCTGATGGCCGCCGACATCCTGCTCTACCAGGCCGAGACGGTTCCCGTCGGAGACGACCAGCGTCAGCACGTCGAGCTCACCCGCGACCTCGCCACCCGGTTCAACTCCCGTTTCGGCGAGACCTTCGTCGTGCCCGAGGCGGTGATCCAGAAAGAATCCGCGCGCATCTACGACCTGCAGTCACCCGAGTCGAAGATGAGCAAGTCGGCGGCCACCGACTCCGGAGTCGTGTGGATGCTCGACGAACCGGGCCGCACCGCCAAGAAGATCAAGTCGGCGGTCACCGACGCCGAGCGCGAGATCCGCTTCGACCGCGGGACCAAAGCGGGGGTCTCCAACCTGCTCACCATCCTGTCGTCGTTCTCGGGCGCCAGCGTGGCCGACCTCGAGGAGCGCTACGCGGGTCGCGGCTACGGCGACCTCAAGAAGGACGTGGCCGAGGTCGTCGTCGAGACCTTCGCGCCCGTCCGCGCCCGAGCCCTCGAACTCCTCGACGACCCGGCCGAGCTCGACCGCATCCTCGCCGTCAACGCCGATCGGGCGAACGAGATCGCCCAGGCCACGATCGACACCGTGTACGACCGCATCGGCTTCGTCCGCAAGGCCTGATCGTGCTGCCGTTCGTGCTCGCGTCGCCGACCCTCGAGTTGCGGGTGCCGAGCGCGGCCGACGTGCCGGCCATCGTCGAGGCCTGCCGCGACGAGACGCTGCAGCGTTTCACCACGGTGCCCGTGCCGTACGGACGGCCCGACGCCGAGTTCTTCCTGCGGCGCATCGTGGACGACGGGTGGGCGACGGGACGCGAGTTCACCTGGGGGCTGCGCCGTCCGGGTTCGGGTCTGCTCGAGGGTGTGGTCAGCGTTCGGCTCCGGTCGTCCGACGTCGGCTTCTGGACGGCCCCCGCCTCGCGGGGTCAGGGGATGATGACCGAGGCGCTCGGCCTGGTGGCCGACTGGGCGTTCGGCGCCGGAGGGCTCCGAGAACTCTTCTGGGAGGGCTACGTGGGCAACGACGCCTCCGCGGCCGTCGCCCGCCGGACGGGGTTCACCTACCAGGGCGTCGGTCCGGGGCTCCACCCGGACCGCGACGGAGGCCACCCCCTCTGCTGGAAGGCCCGCCTGCGACCGGGCGACGTGCGGTCGGCGCGAGCCGGTTGGCCCGACCTGGGGCGCCCCGGGGTCCGTCCCGGCGGCTCCGCGGAATACCCCGTCGCCGACGGCGTTGACTCCCTCACCGATGCCGTCGACGGCGTCGCCCGCCCTACCCCCACCGCGCACGCCCCGGCGCGCGACCGTTCCGTCCCGGAGGCACAGTGAGCATCGATCCGATCGACCACGACGTCCTCGAACGCGCCATGCGCCGAGCCGTCACGCTCGCGCGACGTGGGCCGGCCCGCGGCGTCAACCCCCAGGTCGGTTGCGTCCTCCTGCGTCCCGACGGCAGCGTCGCGGCCGAGGGATGGCACCGGGGCGCCGGCACGCCACACGCCGAGGTCGACGCCCTCTCGCACCTCTCCCCCGGCGAGGCGCGGGGTCTGACCGCCGTCGTCACGCTCGAACCCTGCGACCACGTGGGCCGCACCGGTCCGTGCAGCGTCGCCTTGATCGAGGCGGGCGTCTCCCGCGTCGTCCACGCCGTCGCCGACCCCGGCGCGTCCTCCGGGGGCGGGGCCGAGCGGCTGCGCCGCGCCGGCGTCGAGGTGGTCGACGGCGTGCTCACCGACGAGGCCACCGAGATGGCTCGCCGCTGGTTGGTGACGGCCCGGACGGGCCGACCGTTCGTGACGCTCAAGTGGGCGTCCAGCCTGGACGGTCGCACGGCGGCGTCCGACGGTAGCAGCCGCTGGATCACCGGGACGGCGTCACGGCAGCACGTTCACGAGCAGCGAGCGGCCCACGACGCGATCCTGGTGGGCACGGGCACCGTGTTGGCGGACGACCCCAGCCTGACCGCCCGCGGCGACGGCGGAGAACTGCTCCCCGACCAGCCCCTGCCCGTCGTCGTCGGCACGCGCACCGTGCCGGCCGACGCCGCCCTGCGTCGGCACCCCCGCGACATCGTCGAGACGGGGACGCACGACCTCGAGGCCGTGCTCGACGACCTCGGCGCCCGCGGGGTCCGCAGCGTGTTCGTCGAGGGCGGACCGACCGTGGCCAGCGCGTTCGTCCGGCTCGGGCTCGTCGACGACTACGTCGTGTACCTCGCGCCCACGCTGCTCGGCGGCCCCCGGACGGCCCTCGACGACCTCGGTGTGGACCACATCGACGGGCAACGACGACTGCGCGTCACCGATGCGCACCCCCTCGGCGACGACCTGGTGGTCGTCGCCCGCGACACCCCCAGGAGCCCCGCATGACCACCACGCCCGCCGCATCGTCCCAGGTGTCGTTCGAGGTCGAGACCACGGTCCCCACCCGTCACGGCACGTTCCGCATGAGGGCCTACCGCGACACCCTCACCGGCGCCGACCACGTGGCGATCATCGCGAGCGACCCGGCCGGCCTCCCCCCGGCGGACGGTGCCCTCGTGCGCGTCCACTCGGAGTGCCTCACCGGCGAGGCGTTCGGCTCCCTCAAGTGCGAGTGCGGCCCGCAGCTCGACGCCGCGCTCGACACCATCCGGGACCACGGCGGGGCCGTCGTCTACCTGCGCGGACACGAGGGTCGGGGCATCGGCCTCGTCGACAAGCTCCGGGCCTACCGCCTGCAAGAGGACGGACTCGACACCCTGGACGCCAACCTCGCCCTGGGGCTGCCGGCGGACGCCCGGGACTACGGGGCGGCGGCCGACGTGCTGCGCGACCTCGGGCTCAGCCGCGTCAGGCTGCTGAGCAACAACCCCGAGAAGCGGCGTCAGCTCGGCGAGCACGGCATCGAGGTCACCGAACTGGTGCCCCTCGTCGTCGGCGTCGGTGCCTTCAACGAGGGCTACCTCGACACGAAGCGCGACCGCATGGGCCACGAGCTGCCCGGCCACCTCGGCTCCGACGACTGAGTCCGCGGCGGCCCCCGCTCCCGCGGCGGCTCCCGCTCCCGCCGCCCCGACGTGCGTCCCCACCGGGGTACACGCCGGAGTACGATGGACGACGGCTGTCACGAGCGGCCACCGTCTCACCCGGCCGAGCGATCCGCAGATCCCTGCACCGCGCCTCCGTCCGACCCGTTGCGCCGCACCATGCGCCCGGTCGTCGACGTCCGCCGGGACCTCGACCCCTGCCTCGGAGTGCCCCCGTGTCTGCCCCCACCGTCGACCCGTCGACGTCGCCCGTCCCCGCCACCAACAAGCGTTCGCGCGTCATCGTCGCGAGCCTCATCGGCACCTCGATCGAGTTCTACGACTTCTACGTCTACGCGACCGCCGCGGTGCTCGTCTTCCCGACCATCTTCTTCGCCAACGACGACCCCGCCGTGGCCCGCCTCGCCTCGTTCGCGGTCTTCGGCGTCGCGTTCATCGCCCGGCCCGTCGGGTCGATCGTCTTCGGCCACTTCGGCGACCGCATCGGCCGCAAGGGCACCCTCGTGGCGTCGCTGCTGACGATGGGCATCGCCACGGTGCTGATCGGGTGCATCCCGGCGGGCACCACGCCCGGTTGGGCGGTCGCCGGCCCGGCCTGCCTCGTCGTGCTGCGCTTCTGCCAGGGCCTGGGCCTCGGCGGCGAGTGGAGCGGTGCCGCGTTGCTCGCGACGGAGAACGCCCCGGCGAACCGCCGTGCGATCTACGGCACGTTCCCCCAGCTGGGTGCGCCCATCGGCTTCATCATCGCCAACCTGCTCTTCGTGCTGCTGAACACGACCCTCACCGAGGAGCAGTTCATGGCCTGGGGATGGCGCCTGCCGTTCCTCGCGAGCGCGGTGCTGGTGATCATCGGCCTCTACGTCCGGTTCAAGCTGATCGAGACGCCGGCGTTCCAGAAGGTCGTCGACTCGGGCAACGTCGCGACCCTCCCGCTCGCCCGCGTGTTCCGGTCTAGCTGGCGCCCCCTGCTGCTCGGCACGTTCATCATGCTGGCGACCTACACGCTCTTCTACCTGATGACGACGTTCACGCTAACCTTCGGGACGGCCGACGCCGCGGGCGACCCGGCCGGCCTGGGCATCCCCCGGACGCAGTTCCTCTGGATGCTGATCCTCGGCGTGGTGTTCTTCGGCGTCTTCACCCTCGTGTCGGGGCCCCTGGCCGAGAAGTACGGTCGCCGCGCGATGCTCATCTGCGTGACGGCCGGCATCCTCGTCTTCGGCTTCACGTTCGCCCCGCTGTTCGCCGCGGGGGCCCTCGGCGCGCAGGCGTTGCTCATCATCGGCTTCGTCCTGATGGGGCTGACCTTCGGACCGATGGGGGCCGTGCTGCCCGAGCTGTTCCCCACGAGCGTGCGCTACACCGGTTCGGCGATCAGCTACAACGTCGCGAGCATCCTCGGTGCCGCCGTGGCCCCGTTCATCGCCGTCGCGCTCTGGACGGCCGCGGGCGGCAGCACCTGGCTCGTGGGTCTCTACCTGTCCTCGATGGCGGTGTTGACCCTGATCGCGCTCGTGCTCAGCCGTGAGACCCGCGACGTCGACTACGACACGGCCGGCTGACCGGACGCGACGTGCCCTGCCGGCCGGCCCGCGCCTCCTGACCGGAGGCGCGGGCCGGTCTGGTGACGCAGGTGGATGTCACCGGGACGAAGTACGGTCGTAGTCGGCGGAGGCACCGCCCGCGACACCGACCGCCGCACCCGCGACGCCGGTCACCTGGCACGAGAGGCATCATGAGCTCCGACACGCGCGCGCGCACGACGACGTCCGACGGGAAGGAGGCGCGGGTCGACCCACCGGCCGCGCCCCGGTCGCGATGGGGTCGCCGTCCGCAGCCCGAGGGTCCGCGTGCCACGTTCCGTCAGCTGTTGCCCTACCTGTTCGAGCACAAGAAGGTCATGGCCGTCATCATCGTGCTCAGCGTCCTGGGTGCCGCGGCGTCGCTCGGTCAGCCGTTGCTCGTGCAGCAGGTCATCTCGGCCGTGCAGGAAGGCGTGACGCTCGGTCCCCTCGTCTGGGCCCTGGTCGCGCTGGTCGTCGTGGCCGGGCTGATCAGCGGGTTCCAGCACTACCTGCTGCAGCGCACCGGCGAGGGCGTCGTCCTGTCGAGCCGCCGTCGCCTCGTCGGACGCATGCTCCGGTTGCCCGTCAGCCAGTTCGACACGCGCCGGACGGGCGACCTCGTGTCGCGGGTCGGCTCGGACACCACCCTGCTGCGGGCCGTGCTCACCCAGGGGCTCGTCGAGGCGATCGGTGGCAGCCTCACCTTCGTCGGCGCCCTGGTCGGCATGTTCCTGATCGACCCCGTTCTGCTCGGACTGACCGTGCTCGTCGTCGCCGTCTCGGTCGTGGTCGTCGTGCTGTTGTCCGGACGCATCCGCGTGGCGAGCCGCCAGGCGCAGGAGAAGGTGGGTGACCTGACGGCCGCCGTCGAACGCGCCATCAGCTCGGTCCGCACGATCCGCGCCTCGGGCGCCACCGAACGCGAGATCGTCGCCGTCGAGCGAGACGCCGAGGGCGCCTACCGACGGGGGCTGCAGGTCGCGCGCATCTCGGCCCTGGTCGTGCCGATCTCGTCCGTCGCCCTCCAGGCCTCCTTCCTCGTCGTGCTCGGCGTCGGAGGTTACCGGGTGGCCAGCGGTGCGATCGAGATCGCCTCGCTCATCTCGTTCGTGCTCTTCCTCTTCCTCATGATCATGCCGCTCGGCCAGGCTCTCGGCGCCGTGCTCAGCGTCAACCAGGCCCTGGGGGCGCTCGGACGGATCCAGGAGATCCTCGACCTGCCGAGCGAGACCGACGGCGACGAGCGCCTCGCGGCCGAGGTCGCGACCCGTGAGGCGGGCGCCGGTGGTCTGGAGGCGGACGACGGCATCGCCGTCCGGTTCGACGACGTGCACTTCCGCTACCCCGACTCACCGGTCCCCGCCGGGCCGGCCACGGGGGGCCCGCGGGTCTCCGGCGACCCGGTCCACGTCTCGGGCGAAGGCCCCGCCGACGACGACCTCACGGTGTTGCGAGGCGTGAGCTTCTCGGTGCCCGTCGGCAAGCGCACGGCACTCGTCGGCCCCTCGGGAGCAGGGAAGAGCACGATCCTGTCGCTCATCGAGCGTTTCTACGACCCGACCTCGGGTGCCGTGCGCGTGGGGGGCGCCGACGTGCGCACCCTCGACCGGCGCGACCTGCGGTCCCGCATCGGCTACGTCGAACAGGACGCCCCGGTCCTCGCCGGCACCATCCGCGACAACCTCACCCTGGGTTCGCCCGAGGCGACGGACGACGACTGCCGTCGGGTCCTCGAGGCCGTGAACCTCACCGCCGTCCTCGAACGCGGCGACCAGGGCCTCGACGCCCAGGTCGGCGAGGACGGGGTGATGCTCTCCGGAGGCGAGCGCCAGCGCCTGGCCATCGCCCGCACGCTGCTCAACGCGCCGCCGATCCTTCTGCTCGACGAGTCGACCTCGAGCCTCGACGGCCTCAACGAGCAGCGCCTCCGCGAAGCGATCGACGCGGTGGCCGAGAACCGTACGCTCATCGTCATCGCCCACCGGCTGTCAACCGTGGTCGACTCCGACCAGATCGTCGTCGTCGAGGCCGGGCGGGTGGTCGGTGTGGGCACCCACTCCGAACTGGTGGGGACGACGCCGCTGTACAAGGACCTGGCGAAGCACCAACTCCTCGTCTGAGGCCGGGCTCCGCGCGCGACGGGGCGCGGCCACGACACCGTGCGACGATGGCCCGATGAGCGATGTCGCCCCCGCGGTCCTGACCCACGTCGAGCGCGGGGTCGGTGTCGTCACCCTCAACCGCCCGGAGAAGATCAACGCGGTGACGCTCGAGATGCTCGGGCTCGTCGAGCAGGCGCTCGACGCCTGGGAGGACGATTCGCGGGTCTCGGCGGTGCTGTTGCGGGGCGCCGGGCCACGGGGGTTCTGTGCCGGGGGCGACATCGCGTGGATCCACGCCGCCGCCACGACGGACCCTCGGCGCAGCGTGGACATGTGGCGGCGCGAGTACCGTGGCACGCTGCGTCTGTCGCGCTGGTCGAAGCCGATCGTGTCGCTGCTCGACGGCATCGCGATGGGTGCCGGCATCGGACTCGGCGGTCACGTCACGCTCCGCATCGTCACCGAACGCAGCTCGGTGGGCATGCCGGAGACCCGCATCGGGCTGACACCCGACGCGGGCGGGAGCTTCTTGCTGTCGCGAGCCCCGGGCGAGCTCGGTACCCACCTCGCCCTGACGGGCCGCGCGATGACGGCTGCCGATGCCCTGCACACGGGCTTCGCCGACCTGTTCGTCCCGTCCTCCGAGCTGACTCGAGTCCTGCCGGCACTGGCCGAGGGCGGCCCCGACGCAGTGCGGGCGCTGGGCACGACGGCGGGGCCGTCCGAGCTCGCGGATGCCGCCGGGTGGATCGATCGCGCCTATCGCGGCGACGACGCCGGGACGATCGTGTCCCGCCTGCACGAGCTCGCCGAGGAAGGTCTCGCCGACGCCGGAGCCGTGGTCGACGACCTCGTGGCGGCGTCGCCCACGTCGGTGGTCCTGACCCTCGAAGCCCAGAGGCGGGCGGCCCGACTGCCCGACCTCGAGGCCGTGCTGGGGCAGGAACTCGGCATCGTCACCTCGCTCGCCGCGTCGCCGGATCTCGTCGAGGGCATCCGGGCTCGCGTGATCGACAAGGACCGCCGGCCCCGGTGGTCACCGTCGACCCTCGCCGAGGTCGACGTCGAGGCGACGCTCGCGACGGTCGACTGGTCCACGCGGCTCTGACCGGGTCGAGTCGACTGCCGCCCCGCTCGCCGCCGACGGGCTGCTCGCCGTTCGCCGCGAGCCACCGGCTCAGAGGCGGACCACGCGTCCCTCCCCCGCGGAACGGCGGGCGGCCTCGATGACCTCGAGTGCCCGGACCGCGTCCCAGGGGTCGACCGGGAGGTCGCCGTCGCCTCGGAGCGCCCGGGCCAGTCGGGAGTAGAACTCGGGATAGCGCCCCGGATCGGTCGACTCGTCGCGACGCGTGCCGCCCGTGACGACGACACCACGACGATCGCCCGCGTCGACCCCGTAGGTGGGATCGACCGGCGGCAGTCCGGACGACAGCTGGGCCTCTTGCGGGTCGAGGCCGTGCACCTCGTACGCGCCGGCCGACCCCAGCACCCGGAACCTCGGCCCGGGGAGGGCTGCGACGTGGCTCATCGTGAGCCGCGACCGTCGACCCCCGTCGTGCTCGAGCGACAGATGCACGTCGTCGTCGGCCGAGCCGGTGGGGCGGCGGGTCGCGATCTCGGCATGGACGGACCGGACCGGCCCCAGGAAGCGCATGACCTGGTCGACGAGGTGCGGGCCCAGGTCGAACAGGATGCCGCCACCGTCGGCGGGTGTGGCCCGACGTTTCCAGCCGACGCGGTTCTCGAGCTTCCACGGCTCGAAACGCGACTCGACCGTGTGCACGTCGCCCAGCTCACCCGACCCCGCGAGACGCGTCGCCGTCAGGAAGTCGCCGTCCCACCGCCGGTTCTGGTAGACCGTCAGCGGCCGCCCCAGCGACTCGGCGAGCCCGACGAGCCCGCGGGCGTCGTCGGCCGAGGTCGCCAGCGGCTTGTCGACCACCACGGCGGCCCCGGCTCGCAGGGCACGCACCGCGGTCTCGACGTGGGTGTCGTTCGGGGTGGCCACGACGACCAGGTCGAGTTCACGACGCCAGAGCTCGTCGACGTCTGCGACGACCTCGGTACCGGGATGCGCCGCGACGGCCTGCCCCGCACGGTCGGGGTCGCGCGTGACGACGGCATCGACCTGCCAGGCCGGGTCCGCCGCCAGGAGCGCGCCGTGGAACACCCGTCCTGCGAGCCCGTAGCCCACGATGCCGACGCGCAGCGGCTCGAGGGCGCTCATGCGGCGGCGAACGGGTCGGGGGTGAGCACGTAGACCGTCTCGAGGTACTCGTGGATGCCCTCGGCACCGCCCTCGCGGCCGAGGCCCGACGACTTGACGCCGCCGAACGGGGCCGAGGCGTTCGACACCACGCCGACGTTCAGCCCGAGCATGCCGGTCTGCAGCCGCTCGGCCAGCCGCTGCCCTCTGGCGAGGTCCCGCGTGAAGGCGTAGGCGACGAGCCCGAACTCGGTGTCGTTCGCGAGGCGGACCCCCTCGGCCTCGTCCCGGAACGTCGAGACGGCCAGGACGGGGCCGAAGATCTCGGTCGTCAGGATCTCGCTGCCGGGGGCGACGCCCGACACGACGGTCGGCTCGAAGAACGTGCCCGGACCGTCGACGGGGTGGCCGCCGGTCTCGACCACCGCGCCGTGGGCGACGGCGTCGCGGACCAGGCGGTCGGCCTTGTCGACGGCCCGGTCGTCGATCAACGGGCCCACGGAGACCCCGTCGTCGGTCCCCGCGCCCACCCGGAGTCCTCGCACGCGCTCGACCACCCGGGCGGTGAACTCGTCGGCGACCGACTCGTGCACGATGAACCGGTTGGCGGCAGTGCAGGCCTGGCCCACGTTGCGGAACTTCGCCTGCATCGCGCCCTCGACCGCGGCGTCGAGGTCGGCGTCGTCGAAGACGACGAAGGGCGCGTTGCCCCCGAGTTCCATCGAGGTGCGCAACACCTGCTGGGAGGCCTGCGTCAGCAGCGTCGAACCGACCGGCGTCGACCCCGTGAAGCTGAGCTTCCGGAGGCGCGGGTCACGGATCAGGGGCTCGCACACGTCGTTCGCCGACAGGGTCGTCACGACGTTCACCACCCCGTCGGGAACACCCGCCTCGGCGAGCAGGGCGGCGAAGGCGAGCGTGGTGAGCGGGGTCAGCTCGGCGGGCTTGACGACCACCGTGCAGCCGGCGGCGAGGGCGGGCGCGATCTTGCGGGTCGCCATGGCGAGGGGGAAGTTCCAGGGGGTGATCAGCAGGCAGGGGCCCACCGGGCGGTGCAGCACCGTCGTCCGGCCGGTGCCCTCGGGGTTGGTGCCGTAGCGACCCGAGACGCGCACGGCCTCTTCGGAGAACCAGCGGAGGAACTCGCCGCCGTAGGTGACCTCGCCGAGCGACTCGTCCAGCGGCTTGCCCATCTCGAGCGTCATCAGGAGGGCGAAGTCGTCGCGCCGCTGCATCAGCAGGTCGAAGGCGCTACGCAACACCTCGCTGCGGTGGCGGGGGGACGTGGCCGCCCAGTCCTCTTGCGCGGCGACCGCGGCGTCGAGGGCCCGCAGGCCGTCGGCGGGAGTGGCGTCGGCCACCGCGACCAGGACCTCGCCCGTGGCCGGGTCGACGACGTCGATCGTCTCGCCGGAGGACGACGGGCCCCACGAGCCCCCCACGAAGAGGCCGGTGGGCACGGCCTCGACCACGCGACGACGCTCGGCGGCCGTCACGACCGGGCGGCTCACGCCGGGACCCCGGTCGAGCCGTCGACGACGTCGGACGACGGGACCGTGCGCACGCCGGCCGCGCGCAGCTCGGCCAGGGCGGCCTCGCTCGGAGCCGGGGCCACACCCGCCACGAGGTCGGTCAGCACCGTGACCCCGAGCCCGGCGGTGACGGCGTCGAGGGCCGAGGCCCGGACGCAGTGGTCGGTCGCCAGACCGACGACGTCGACCTCGTCGACGCCCGTCGCGGCGAGGACGTCACCGAACGGTCGCCCGTCGTCGACGAGCCCGTCGAACAACGAATAGGCCGGCCGACCGTCGCCCTTGAGCACGTGGACGTCGACGAGGGCGGTGTCGAGGTCGGGGTGGTAGTCGGCACCGGTCGAACCCTTCACGCAGTGGACCGGCCACGAGTCGACGAAGTCGGGCTCGAGGCTGAAGTGGCCGCCGTTGTCGCCGTCGGCCGCGTGCCAGTCGCGGCTGGCGACGACGAGGTCGTACCGGTCGCGATGGGCGCGGAGGTGGTCGGTGACCGCCTGCGCGACGTGGGCGCCGCCGGTGACCCCGAGCGCGCCTCCTTCGGTGAAGTCGTTCTGGACGTCGATGACGAAGAGTGCTCTGGTCATGCCACCATTCTCGCGCGCCGCACCGACAGCGGCACGCCTCAGCCGTTGGCCAGGTTGTCGCCGCAGTTGTAGACGGCCGTCGTCAGGGTGTCGAGGGCGGCCCGCGCGTCGTCCTGCACGGAGCCGATCGCGTAGAAGGCGAAGGTGAGCTTCGTGCCGTCCGCCGCGTCCACCGTGCCGGCCAGGGTGTAGGCCGTGTCGATCCAGCCGGTCTTGGCGTGCACGGCACCCCGGGCCACGGCGTTCGCGCCCGTGAACCGGGAGGCGAGCGTGCCCGTCTTGCCCGACACCGGCAGCGCGTCGTAGACGACGCCGAGGCCGTGCTCGCGGTTCAGGACCTGGATCATCAGGCGCGCGACGAAGGTCGAGGGCACGGCGTCGTTCTCGCTCAGGCCGGACCCGTCGATGATCGTGAGCGAGGACGTGTCGAGACCATAGGTCGACGAGAGCACGGACTTGTAGAGGGCGGTGAGCGACGCGGCCGACCCGTCGGCACCGGACGCCTTCGACGAGACGCGAGCGAGCATCTCGGCGAGGGTGTTGTCAGAGGTCGGCAGCAGCTGCGAGATCAGGCGGCCGACCGGCTGGGACGACACCTGGGCGATCACGGTGCCGCTCGTGGCGGCGCCCTGGGTCATGGTGGCGGAGTCGGCGCCGACGACGCCCGCGGCGACGAGCGCGGAGCGGAAGGCGTCGCCGGCACGGGCGACGGGGTCGGTGCTGCGCGGACTCGTCTGGGCCGCAGGGTTCGCCCGGTCGCCGTCGACCATGAGCGCGGTGACCTCGGAGTGGTACCCGATGGTCTGCTCGGTGCGCTTCCAGGACGGGTCCCACTTGTCGGAGGGGTTCCAGAAGGTGGCGTCGAGCGTGATCTGCGTGAGGGGCTGCTCGCCGAGCGACGCCTTCACCTGGGTCGCGAGGTCGGCCACCGTGGGGGCCCCGGCGTACACGCTCGAGCCGGTGGCGCTGAGCGTGGCGTCACCGCCGCCGACCAGGGACACGGCACCCGTCCCGGCGTCGCCGGTCACCCGGGTCGTGAGACGCGCGTCGGGCCCGAGGACCGACAGGGCGACCGCGCTCGTCAGGGTCTTCAACACGCTGCCCGTGCGAGCCGGGGTCGAACCGTTGCGGTCGAAGAGGACCTCGCCCGTGGCGGCGTTGACCACGCTGCCCTCGAACTGGGCGAGACGGGCGTCGGACGCGGCCCCGGTGACCGAGCAGGTCCGGAGGCGCGTGGCACCCGGGATCTCGGCGGGAACCGAACGGGCAGGGTCGACCGAGGGGGTCGGGGTCGGGGTCACCGTGACCGCCGGCTCGGGGCTCGACGCGGCGGCCCGTGCCGTCCCGGCGTCGGGCGCGGTGGCGGCCCCGG
>NZ_JACYNS010000063.1:0-14666 GCF_014839405.1 Frigoribacterium sp. CFBP 13605
CGCCGCCGCGGCCCTGCTGCTCAGCGGCCTGCCCGCGATCGCCGCGCAGGCCGCACCGGTCGACCTCGCCCGCTTCGGCACGGTGACCGCCTCGGCGAGCCAGGCCGACGGCGACGGCACGTTCCCCGCCGAGGCCCTGATCGACGGCGATCCGGCGACCCGCTGGGCGAGCGGCAACGGGCCCGACGAGGACGTCGAGTTCACCGCGTCGGTGATCGTCGACCTCGGCGGCACCGCCCGCGTCGACGCGATCGGCCTCGACTGGGAGGCCTCGTACGCGACCGACTACACGGTCGACGTCACGTCGGGCGACCCGACCCTGCCGGCGAGCTGGACCACCGCGCAGACCGTCGCGAGCGACGGCGGCCGCGACGACGTGACCTTGTCGACGCCCACCGAGGCCCGCTACGTGCGCGTCAGCATGCTGCACCGCTCGGCCGCGACCTGGGACCCGGCACGCCCCCACTTCTACGGCTACTCGGCCTTCGGCCTGCAGGTCTTCGGTGAGGCCGAGACGCGCTCGGTCACCTTCGACCGGTCGACCGCGACCGTCGCGGCCGGCCAGACCCTGACCGCGGGCCTCAGCCTGACCGGTCCGAGCGACGAGCCGGTCACCGTCCGGGTGCGCTCCACCGGCGGCACGGCGGTGGCGGGCACCGACTACACGGCGCTCGACGAGACCGTCACCTTCGCGCCCGGCGAGACCAGCGCCTCCGTGGACCTCGTCACGACCTCGACGGGCGCCCTCACGCCCCGCAGGTCGATCGAGCTGACCGCGTCCGAGCCGAGCGACCCGACGGTCGTCGGCACGCGGGCCACGCTCACCGTCGCGCTCACCCCGACGGGCACCCTGCCGAACGTCGGCGCGACCACGGTGCTCGACGACTTCGAGGGCGGCGTGCCGAGCGGCTACTTCGGCTGGGGCCAGAGCCCCGCCGTCACCCCGACCCTCGAGACCGGGGAGGCGCAGCGCGAGGGAGCGACCGGCGTCCAGGCCCTGCGCGTCACCGTCGCCGGCCCGACCACCGCCGAGAGCTGGTTCGGCTTCTCGCACGACGTCCCCGCCACGGACTGGAGCGACCACGACGGCTTCTCGTTCTGGTTCAAGGGCGCCGCCTCGGGCCTGCCCCTGCGCTACGAGCTGAAGAACGGCGACGGCGCCCTCTTCGAGCAGACCGTCGTCGACGACAGCGCGGACTGGAAGCAGGTCAGCGTGCTGTTCGCCGACCTCCGTCAGAAGGGCCAGCCGTCCAGCGACCTGCGCTTCGACCCGTCGGCGTCGACCGGCTTCGCCGTGACCCTGACCGGCCTCGGCGCGGGCACCTGGCAGGTCGACGACGTCGCCCTCTTCGAGCGCGCGACGATGATCGAGGACTTCGAAGGCGACGTCCCGCTCGGCACGACGGCCGACCCGCTCGGCTTCTTCACCTGGGGTTCACCCGCGCCGCTCGAGCCCACCATCAGCCGCGACGTCACCGTGCAGGAGCGCGACGGCCGCGCCGACAACCACGTGCTGAGCGGCACCTCGTCGATCCCGGCCGGCGGCTACGGCGGCCTCAGCCACAACCTCGCCGACAGCCAGGACTGGTCGAGCTACCAGGGCCTGCGCTTCTGGTGGTACGCCTCGCAGGCGAACAACCCGGCCTCCCCGACGGCGGGCGCCGACATCAAGGTCGAGCTCAAGGACGGCGACCCGGCCGGCGGCGACAGCGCCGAGACCAGCGAGCTGTGGGCGACGACCTTCAAGGACAACTGGGGCAGCAGCACCAACCGCTGGAAGCTCGTCGAGCTGCCCTTCTCGGCGTTCACGCCATCCGGCTACCAGCCGGGTGACGCCGCGACGACGAACGGCACCCTCGACCTGACGAGCGCGTTCGGCTACTCGTTCACCTTCACCCCGGGCACGCCCGCCCCGGTCGGCTACGCCCTCGACGACACGCAGCTCTACGGCACCCCGGCGAGCGCCGCGTCCGTCACGGTCGACCCGTCGCAGGACGTCTACCTGGTGGACGCCGGCGGCTCGGTCGAGATCCCGCTGACCGTGACGACCGCGGGTGACGAGCCGTTGGCGTCGGACGTGTCGGTCGACTGGTCGACCGCCGACGGCACGGCCGTCGAGGGCACCGACTACGACGCGGCCTCGGGCACCGTGACCTTCGCGGCGGGGACCGCCTCGGGGACGGCGCAACCCGTGACCGTGTCGACCCGCGCCTCCTCGGGGGCCGCCGAGTCGAAGGAGTTCGCGGTCGCGCTGGCCTCGACCACGGCGAAGGTCGGTGACGGTCCGCGCGTCGTGAACGGCGCGCACGACCTGCCGTACCTCGACCCGTCGCTGCCGACGGCCGACCGCGTCGCCGACCTGCTCGGCCGCATGACGCTCGACGAGAAGGTGGGCCAGATGGCACAGGCCGAGCGGCTCGGCCTGTCGTCGCCCCAGGACGTCAGCGGGCGCGCTCTCGGCTCGCTGCTGAGCGGTGGCGGCTCGGTGCCCGAGGGCAACACCGCGGTGGCCTGGGCCGACATGGTGGACGCGTACCAGCGCGAGGCGCTGTCGACTCGCCTGCAGATCCCGATGGTCTACGGCGTGGACGCCGTGCACGGCCACAGCAACGTGGTGGGCGCGACGATCTTCCCGCACAACACCGGCCTCGGCGCGACCCGCGACCCGGCCCTCGTCGAGCGGATCGCCGAGGTCACGGCGACCGAGGTGCGCGCGACGGGCGTGCCGTGGACCTTCTCCCCGTGCCTCTGCGTGTCCCGCGACGAGCGGTGGGGCCGCAGTTACGAGTCGTTCGGCGAGGACCCCGACCTGGTGCGCACCTTCGCCGCCCCGTCGGTGATCGGCCTGCAGGGTGAGGACCCGACCGACATCGGCGGCGCCGACGAGGTGCTGGCCACGGCCAAGCACTGGGCCGGAGACGGCGGCACGAGCTACGACGAGTCCGTGGCCGGCACGGGTGCGTACCCGATCGACCAGGGCGTCACGCACGCCGACTCGCTCGAGGACTTCACCCGGCTGCACGTCGACCCGTACCTGCCGGCACTCGAGGCGGGCGTGGGCACGATCATGACGTCGTACTCGGCGGTCGACCTGGGCGACGGGCCCGTGCGCATGCACGAGAACGCGGCACTGAACGACGACCTGTTGAAGGGCGACCTGGGGTTCCAGGGCTTCCTGATCAGCGACTGGGAGGGCATCGACAAGCTGCCCGGCGGCAGCTACGCCGACAAGGCCGTGCGATCGGTGAACGCCGGGCTCGACATGGCGATGGCGCCGTACAACTACGGCGCGTTCATCGACGCGATCGTGGCGGCCGTCCGCTCCGGTGACGTGGCCGAGTCGCGGGTCGACGACGCCGTGCGTCGCATCCTCACGCAGAAGTTCGACCTCAACCTGTTCGAGCAGCCGTTCGCCGACCGCACCAACGTCGACGGCGTCGGCTCGGCCGAGAACCGCGCCGTCGCCCGTCAGGCCGCCGGCGAGTCGCAGGTGCTGCTGAAGAACGCCGGAGGCGCGCTGCCGTTGGCCGCGGACGCGGACCTGTACGTGGCCGGCTCCAGCGCGGACGACCTCGGCCGCCAGATGGGCGGCTGGACGATCAGCTGGCAGGGCGGATCGGGCGACACGACGACGGGCACGAGCATCGCCGAGGGCATCCGTGAGGTCGCTCCCGGCGCCTCGGTCACCCTCAGCCCCGACGCCTCGGCACCGATCGGCGCCGGTCAGACCGGCGTCGTCGTGGTCGGCGAGCGTCCGTACGCCGAGGGCCAGGGCGACGTGCCGAACAACGGCTCGAGCCTGTCGCTGACGGCCTCCGACCAGGCGATCGTCGACACGGTCTGCGCCGCTGCCGCATCGTGCGTGGTGCTCGTGGTCTCGGGCCGACCGCAACTGCTCGGCGACGTCGTGAGCGTCGCGGACGCGGTCGTCGCGTCGTCGCTGCCGGGCTCCGAGGGTGCGGGCGTCGCCGACGTGCTGTTCGGCGACCGACCGTTCACCGGGCGCCTGCCCGTGACCTGGGCGGCCCGCGCCGACCAGGTGCCGATCAACGTGGGCGACGCCGACTACGAGCCGCTCTACCCGTACGGCTGGGGCCTGCGCACGGACGGTGCCCGCGAGCGTCTGGAGGCGCTGGTCGCCTCCCTGCCCGAGGGCGCCTCCCGAGCGGCGGTGCAGGCCGTGCTCGACGCCGACGTGTGGGACGGCGACGGTGCCGTGACGGACGCCGCCGCCGCGCTGCGCCTCCTGCTCGCCGCCGTCGCCCCGGTCGGCGGGACCGACCTCGGTGCGATGTCCACGTCGGACGCCCTCGTGTCGGTCGCCCGCGACCTCGCCCAGCAGGCGATGGTGGACGGCACGGCGGTCGACGGGTCGGCGGCCCTGACGGCCGACGCCGAGAACGCTCTGCAGCGCGGTCTGCCGGACGTGGCACTGGCCGGCTTCGCGACGGTGCTCGGCATCGATCTGGACGTCGTCGAGCCGACGAAGGTCGTCGTGCCCGGCACGCTCGACCCCGCGACCGCCCGCCCGGGCGACACGGTGTCGATCACGGCCACCGGGTTCGTCGCCGGGGAGGACCTCGCGGGCACCGTGTTCTCGGAGCCGAAGTCGATCGGCGCCACGACGGCCACGGCGGCCGGGGTCGGCGTGCTGCGGTTCGTCGTGCCGGCCGACCTCGAACCCGGGACGCACGTCGTCGAGCTCGAGGGGACGGGACAGATCGCCCGGGCCACCCTGACGGTGCTCGCCGCGGCGGTGCCGGGCGACCCGGGGACGCCGGGTGGCGGGACGCCGGGCACGGGCACGCCGGGCACGCCGGGTGGCGGAGGCTCGGGCACGGGCACGGGCACGGGCGGCACCGTCGTGGCGTCGCCGGTCGGGCTCGCCTGGACCGGCTCGGGCGAGTGGATCGGCATCGCCCTCGCGGCGTTCCTGATCGTGGCGCTCGGGGTCGCCCTGCGGCTGCGTCGGCCTCGCGACCGCGGCTGACGCGCCCCCGCCGCACCGCGCCTCCCCCACGAACCCCGTCTCGAACGATGCACCCCGCTTCTTCCGGGTGCATCGTTCGGAACGGGGTTCGTCGTCGCGTCGGCGCTGCGTCACCTGAACGCAGCCGCTGCTAGCGTCACGGGGTGCTCACCACCGACCGCCTGCTGCTGCGCCGCTGGCACGAGTCCGACCGTGCGCCGTTCGCGGCCCTCAACGCCGACCCCGAGGTGATGACGTACTTCCCCTCGACCCGCACGCGTGCCGAGAGCGACGCCCTGGTCGACCGGCTCGACGCCGCGATCGAGGCGGACGGCTTCGGGCTGTGGGCCGTCGAGCGTCGCGACTCGGGCGCGTTCGTCGGCTTCGTCGGGCTGTCCCGTCCCACGTTCGACCCCGCGCTCGTGGGGCAGGTCGAGATCGGGTGGCGACTCGCCCGTGAGGCCTGGGGTCAGGGCGTCGCCACCGAGGCCGCCCGAGAGGTCGTCCGGTTCGCGTTCGACCCGTCCGGCGCCGACCTGCCCGCCCTCGTCAGCTTCACGGCGGCGACCAACGAACCGTCCCGCCGCGTGATGCGCCGCCTCGGCATGACGCACGACCCCGCCGACGACTTCGAGCACCCCGCCCTCCCGCCGGGCCACGCTCTCCGGCCGCACGTGCTGTACCGCCTGAGCCGCGCCTCCTGACCCGCGCCACCGGCGACGCCGCTCCGGGCGACGGACCGCCGAGGCAGGGGGCACGCGAGACGCGACCGGCCCCACCCTGTGGCCTACCCGGGCTCGACCCCGACCAGGCGGTCGTCCACGTCCGCCGCGGCGAGCACCGTGCCCACCTCCGCCAGCGGGATCGTCCCGCCCACGAGCGACTCCAGCGGCCACCGTCGCCACGCCTCGGTCGCCCACGCCACGGACGAGTCGAGACGCGCCGGCTCCGCCTCGCGCACGCCGCCGACCGTGACGAGCCCCTCGACCAGTCGGGCACCGCTCGCGCCGACCTCCCCGCCGCGCGCTGCCGCCCCCGCCAGCACCACGACTCCCCCGACGGCCACCCGCTCGACCAGGGCCGACGCCGCCGCGACCCCGTCGAAAGCGAGCCCCACCGTGCGGTGACGCCCCGACCGGTCGACCGACGCGAGCACGCGAGACAGGGCGTGCGGCCCGGTCGCCGCCCCGGGGTCGGCCACGGCGACGGCGCCGAACGCGCGCGACCTCTCGCGCCGCGCCTCCTCGGGGTCGACGACCACGACGCGCGCCCCGGCGTCCGTGGCCATCGCCGTCGCGACCAGTCCGACGGCACCCGCCCCCGACACGACGACGACCTGGCCCGCGAGTGACGGCACCCCCGAGAGTCCGAGCACCGAGGAGGCGCGGTGCAGCACCTCCGCGGCCGTCGCGGTCACGCCCGCCACCGGGGCGAGCACGGCCGCGGGCACGTCGTCGGCGACGACTACCACGGTGGTCCCCCGGCGCAGGTGCACGTGGCTCGCGACCGTGCCGGACAACTGCCAGCTGCGCCGCGTGCGCTCCTCGCCGTACCGCTCCCCCGAGACGCAGGCCGAGGTCAGACCCCGATGACACGGGACGCACCGACCGCACGCCACCGTGCCGGACCAGACGACGCGCATGCCGGGCCGCAGCCGTCGGCCGTCGTGGGCGCGGGCGTGCTCGTCGGCCTCGACGACCTGCCCGACCGCCGAGCCGCCCGGCACCACGGGCAGGCACGCCGCCCCCCGATCGCCGAGGGAGCGCACCACGTCGAGGCGGACGGCCGTGAGCTCGACGGCGATCAGGGCGTCCCCGCGCGCGAGGCGCACCCCGGGCACGGCGATCTCGCTGAAGCCGTGTCCGCTTCCGACCCCGGTGCCGAGCCAGACCTGTGCCGACGCCGGCGGGTCGAGGCACACGTCGTGGCCGTCGAGCACGGGACGCATCGGGTCGACCCGCGGCCGCCCCGCCTGCGTCGCCCTCGACATCGTCCCCCACCCCTCGCACCCGCCTCCGGCGCACGCCACGACCCTAGGCAGGGCGGGTGGCGGTCCGGCGAACCGCGGGCGTCCACCCGGTGAACGCGTCGCACGGTCGTGTGGGCAGGAGATGCCGTCACCCACCCCGTGGCCAGCATCTCCAGCCCGCTCGGGCCCCGGTCACGGCACCGGCAGGAGTGACGGAGGCGCGGCCCGGGTCAGGCGACCGGCGTCAGCCCCAGCGCCCGGATCACGTCGTCGGCCTCGTCCTCGGGCGACCGGCCGGCGTCGACCACGACGTGCCGCTCGTCGGCCTCGGGCGGTTCGAGCGTCGCGACCTGCGAGTCGAGCAGGGCGGTCGGCATGAAGTGGCCCTCGCGGGCGGCCATGCGGTCGCCGAGCAGGTCGCGGCTGCCGCGCAGGTAGACGAAGACGACGTTGTGCTCGCGCAGCACGTCGCGGTACTTCCGTTTCAGCGCCGAGCAGGTGATCACGCCGGGCACACCCGCCAGGGCGTGTTCGACGATCCAGGACGAGACCGTGTCGAGCCAGGGTGCCCGGTCGTCGTCGTCGAGCGGGGTGCCGGCCGCCATCTTCTCGACGTTCTCGTCGGGATGCAGGTCGTCGCCCTCGTACGAGTCCCAGCCGAGCCGCTCGGCGAGCAGGGCCGCGACGGTCGACTTGCCCGAACCCGACACGCCCATGACGACGAGCACGGGGTCGGCGGCGTACGGACCGCCCGCCGGCACCGCGCCTCCCGCATCCGGCGCGGCAGCCGAGGAGGCGCGGTCCGCGTTCTCGAGGACGGTCATCAGATGAACACGCTCGCGAGCATGACCCCGGCGAGGGCCGTGAGGCTGAGGACGCACTCCATCAGGCTCCAGGTCCTGAAGTTCTGGCCGACCGTGGTGCCGAGGTACTCCTTGATCAGCCAGAAGCCGGCGTCGTTCACGTGCGACAGGAAGACCGAGCCCGCGCCGATGGCGAGCACCAGCAACGACGCCTCGGGGGTCGACATGTCGGCCGCGAGCGGGGCCATGATGCCGGCGGCCGTGACCGTGGCGACGGTGGCCGACCCGGTGGCGACGCGGACGAGTGCCGCGACCACCCAGGCGACGAGCAGGACGCTCACGCCCGACTCCGACACCGCGTCACCGATCACGGTGCCGATGCCCGTGTCGATCAGGACCTGTTTGAACCCGCCACCGGCGCCGACGATGAGCAGGATGCCGGCGACGTCGGGCAGCGACGAACCGAGCGTCTTCGACACGGCGGCCTTGTCCATGCCCCCGGCGCGGGCGTAGAAGACCATCGCGTAGAGCACGGCGACGGTCAACGCGACCATCGGCGTCCCGAGGAACTCGAGCAGGTCGACCCAGGTGCGGGTCGCCGTGGGCAGCGCCGCCTCGCGGATCGAGCGCGCGAGCATGAGCACGACGGGCAGCAGGATGCCGATCAGGGCGTTGACGAAGCTCGGGCGCTTGCGGGCCGAGCCCTCGCCGCCGTCCTCTTCCTTCGAGACGAAGAGGTCGGGGACCGGCACGGGCGCCCACTTCGCGGCGAGCGTCGAGAACAGCGGGCCGGCGACGATCACCGTGGGGATCGCGACGAGCACGCCGAGGCCGAGCGTCAGGCCGAGGTCGGCGCCCACGGTCGAGACGGCGAGCAGCGGGCCGGGGTGCGGGGGCACGAGGGCGTGCATCGCCGAGAGGCCGGCGAGCGCCGGGATCGCGATGCGCATGAGCGGCAGGCCCGACCGGCGGGCGACGAGCACGATCACGGGGATCAGCAGCACGAGGCCGACCTCGAAGAACATCGGCAGGCCGATCAGCGCGCCGATCAGGGCCATCACCCAGGGCAGCGCCTTCTGCGACGAGCGCGAGATGAGGGTGTCGACGATGCGGTCCGCTCCGCCCGAGTCGCTGAGCAGCTTGCCGAACATCGCGCCGAGCCCGATCAGGATGCCGACGCTCGTCATGGTCGATCCGAAGCCCGTGCCGAAGCTCGTGACGGCGTCGCCCGGGGCGAGGCCGGCGCCGATGCCGACCCCGACGGCGCCGAGCAGCAGCGCCAGGAAGGGGTGGACCTTGAGCCAGGTGATGAGGCCGACGATCACGACGATGCCCACGAGGGCCGCGATGATCAACTGCGCGTCGGTGCCCGAGGGCGTGGGGGCGGCCGTGGCCGCTGCGAGGAGGTGCATTCCGTCGCGTCCTTCCGAGGACGCTTCACTGCGACCTCTTCGTCGTGGGCCGGAGCCCGGGGGGTTGTCGTCCGTCGGCGCCGGACGGATGTCTGGCAGTCTTGTCCCACGAACGAATCTGATTAGTGTGAATAATCAGACTTATGGAGTGTGCCACAGTCGGCACCACCCCGCCACCTGCCTGCCCACCCCCCTCGATCAAGGAGTCGTCGATGACCCCCGGCCTCGCAGCATCACGAGAACGCGGCCTGCACGCCCGGGTGGTCGACGTCCTCGGAAGCGAGATCGTCGACGGTCGACTGGCCGTGGGCTCCATCCTGAACCTCGACGACCTGGCCGTCCGCTTCACGGTGTCCCGCTCGGTGCTGCGCGAGGCCCTCCGCGTGCTGCAGTCGCTCGGCATGGTCGAGCCGCGTCAGCGCATCGGCACGCAGGTGCTCCCCCGCACCTCGTGGGACCTCATGAACCCGCAGATCATCCTCTGGCGCGGTCGCAGTCCCGAGTACTTCGTCCAGATGCGCGAACTGCTCGAGCTGCGGCTCGGCCTCGAGCCGGTCGCGGCCCGACTGAGCGCGCTCGCCTTCACCCCCGACCAGGCCTCCGCCGTCGAGGACGCCGCCCGCACGATGGTCGCCGCCGCCGCGTCCGGTGACGGCCGCGCCTACCTCGAGGCCGACGTCGCGTTCCACACCGCCGTGCTGCGCGGCTCGGGCAACGACGTCATCGGCCACTTCGCGTCGACCGTCGAGGCCCTGCTGCGCACCCGGACCGAAGAACGCCGCTTCACCATCACCGAGTACACGCCCGCGGCGGCCGGACTGCACCTCGACCTCGCCCTCGCGATCCGGGCCGGCGACGCCGACGAGGCCTTCTCCCGCTCGTGGCGGCTGATCGACACGACCGTCGACGAGTTCGTGGCCGAGTCGGGCGGCTCCCCCGCCGTCTGATCGGCCCCGACCGCCCGCCCGCCCGGCCGTGGCCGTTGCTCGGCGACAGCCTCCCGCCCGGCCCCGGCCGCGCCATCGGCGCGTACGGCCGACCCACCGAGGAGGCGCGGTGGACGCACAGGCGCCCGTCACGTCCCGTTCACGCACCGGTCGCCCCCGGGGTGGAGCATCGACGCATGATCTCGCTCAGCGCCCTCGTCAAGCCGAAGGACGGAATCCACTCGGTCCGCCTGCTCGAGAAGAGCCTCCGCGACCACTACGAGAACGTCCCCGTCACGGACCACCAGTACCTCGTGCGCTTCGCCGACGGTCCCGCCCTGGTGACCGACGAGCTCGCGGGTCTGCGGGTCGACGTCGTGGTCTCGGACGAGCGGGCCGCGTCGCACTTCCGCGAGGCGCTGGCGGGCGAGATCGCGACCCGCGTCCTCGGGCGCACCGTCGACGTCGTGTGGTCGCGCTCGGCGAGCGTCCCCGCGCCGCTGCGCTGAGGCACGGCGGGGACGAGGGGGTCAGTCGCCCTCGGCGTCGGCCGCCGCGATCAGCTTCGTCATCGTGCGGTGCAGCACGACGAGCTCGTCGGGCGTCACCCCGAGCCGCGCCATCATGCGGGCGGGGATGCTCTCGGCCTCACGCCTCGACGCGGCACCGGCCGGGGTCAGCTCGATCGACAGCGCGCGCTCGTCGTCGGCCCGGCGCGCTCGGGTGAGCATGCCCTGGGCCTCGAGCCGCTTGAGCAGCGGACTGAGCGTGCCCGGGTCGAGCCGCAGCAGACGACTGAGCTCACGACCCGACAGCGGTGCGTGCTGCCAGAGGGCCAGCATGACGAGGTACTGCGGGTGCGTCAGCCCGAGCGGCTCGAGCACCGGACGGTAGGCCGCCACGACGCCCCGCGAGGCGACCGAGAGCGCGAAGCAGATCTGGCTCTCGAGTTCGAGCGGATCGGCGCCGGCGGCGCTCATGCCCGCGGCGCCGGGCAGTGCACCATGGTGCGGACGCCCGTGCGGTCGACGACGTGCTCGTCCATCGGGGCGCCGCAGAGCGGGCAGGTGCCACCGTGCTGGGGGGCCACCGCCGGCGCCTCGTTCTTCAGCCCCAGCTGCGCGCCACCGATGTAAGGACGCAGTCGGGCGTTCATGCGCTCGACCAGGTCGCCGAACCTGCTGCCGTGGTCGTGGTGCCGCTCGGGTCTCGTCATGATGGTGAGTCTACCAATGATTGGTGCCCCAACGACAGGGTTGCGGCCGGTGGAGACACGACCGCGCCCGCCCCGACGAACGGGGCGGGCGCGGAACGGCGGAACCGAGGAGGCGCGGGTGGCGTCGCTCAGGCGACCTTGCGACCCTGCGCCAGCGTCTGGTGCGCCCGGGCGGCGAGTTCGCCACGGACCAGCACCTCGTACCGACCGGCCTCCATGGTGCGGACCGACGAGAAGTCGCGACGACCACGCAGCATCTTGTGGCCGACGAAGCCCCACAGCGCCCCCCACAGCGCACCGAGGCCGACGGCGACGAGCAGCACGCCGATCCAGGCACCCGACGGGGCGAAGATGCCGAAGAGCAAGCCGAGCAGCAGGCCGAACCACGCTCCGCCACCGGCGCCGCGTCCCGCGGCCTTGCCCGAGGTCAACCGACCCGACACGTTCTCGACGGTCCGGATGTCGTGCCCGACGATCGACACGCTCTCGACGGGGAAGCCCTCGTCCGACAAGAGGTCGACGGCCGACTGGGCGTCCTCGTACTTCGTGAACGAGGCGAGCACCTGGGGGTAACCCGCACCCGCGAAGGCGCCGATGCCGCCGGGGCCCGGGGTGCCCGTCGTCGGCGTGGCCTGCGGCCCGGGCTGGCCGTAGCCGGGCTGGCCGTACGGCGCACCCGACTGGTCGCCCTGACCCGGCACGGTGCCCGACGGGCCCGGGGCCTGCCCGGCCTGCTGACCCTGGTCGCCTGCCGGCTGCCCGGCGGACTGCGGTGCGTACTCGCCGTACGCGGGGCGGGGGCGGTCGTCGGGGGTGGGCGTGGTGTCCTGCTCGTTGCTCATGCTCCCGTTCTATCGCGCCCGCGTCGACGCGGAGGGAATGCACAGACGGCCCACAGCATTCCTTGGCCCGCTCCCAGTCCCACCGGCCGCACCACGGCCCCTCCCATGCTCGGGTGTCGGTCACGTGGGGCAGGATCGACGGATGACCACCACCCACGTCCTCGTGCTCGACTTCGACGGGACCGTCTGCCTGGGCGACGGCGCCGTCCTGACCTACGCGCGCCTCCTGGACGAGGCCCTCCCGGCGATCGACGAGCGGCATCCACCCCGGCTGGTCGAAGCGGTGCTGGCCCGGTTCGTCGGCAGCCCGCTCGCCGACGAACCCGCCGGGGTCGACGCCGCCCTGGCCGAGGCCGACGGGTCGCCCGACGGGTACGTCGTCGCCGAGCGGGTCTCACGTGCCCTCGGCGTCGCCGACGCGGCCCGCTCGGCCGCCTACGCCGGGGCCCGGGCGGCCCTCGCGGACGGGCGCCTCGAGATCGAGGCGCCGGACGGACTCGCCGAGCTGCTCGACTCGCTGCCCGACGGCGTGCACGTCGTGCTCGTGACGAACTCCCCCGAGCACGGCGTCGTCCAGCCCCTCGAACGACTGGGCCTCGCCGACCGCGTCGACGAGATCGTCACCGACGCGCGCAAACCGTCCGGGCTGCCCGCCGTGCTCGACCGGCTCCGCGCCGACGCGGGTCTCGCCGGCCGCCCCGACCGTCTGCTCAGCGTGGGCGACATCTGGCCGAACGACCTCGAACCGGCCGCCACCCAGGGTTCGCCGACCGCGTTGGTCGAGCGGTTCCCCTCCGCGGACGCCCGGCCGACGCATCGCGCGGGGACGCTGCCCGAGCTGTACCCGGCGATCCGCGCCTGGGCGGGACGCGCCTCCTGAGCCGAGCCGCGCCTCCCCGGACCAGCCGCACGCCCTGAGCCGCCCGCGCCGCCGGGACACGGTCCCCGGGGAGGCGCACCACCCGGCGGCGTCGGCGTCGGCGTCAGACCGTCGCCCGCACCACCGCGAAGCGGGCACCCGGGTGGTCGGCCGAGAGGTGTGCGCCGGGACGGCCGAGCATCTGCTCCCGCAGCGTGCCCGTGGCCGGCTCGGCCGGCATCCGGCCGCGGCGACGCAGTTCGGGCACGACGAGGTCGGCGAAGTCGGCCAGGTCGGCCGTGCCGAAGATCGGCTCGATCAGGAATCCGTCGAGGTCGGTCTCGTCGACGAGCCGCTCGAGCTCGTCCGCGACCTCGACGGGGTCGCCGACCAGCTGGAGCCCCCGGGTGCCCTTGCCTCGCAGGTCGTCGAGGATCTCGCGCACGGTCGGGGCCGGCGAACCGTCCTTCGGCAGGAACCGGTCGATGTTGCTCTGACCCATCTGCCCGACGGGGCCTCCGTCGTCCTGCAGCTGCGTCAGGTCGCGGGACGGGTCGAGCGAGAGCAGGTCGATGCCCGTGTTGCCCGCGTAGAGGACGGCGACGACCTCGTCGGTCTGCAGGTCGTCGAACTCCTTCCGCAGCGCGACGGCCTCGTCGTGGGTCGGGGCCACCGTGACGGTGAGCCCGACCATGATCTTGACCGACTCGGGGTCGCGGCCGAGGGCGGCCGCCTTCGCGCGGATGTCGGCGACGTTCGCGGCCGTCTTCGGCACCGTCGTGCCCTGCACGAAGACGCACTCGGCGTTGCGCGCGGCGTAGGCGCGCCCCCGGTCGGACGTGCCGGCCTGGAACAGGACGGGCGTCCGCTGCGGCGACGGGGCGACCGTGAAGTAGCCGGACGACCGGAAGTGCTCGCCGGCGAACTCGACCCGGTGGATCCGGTCTCGGTCGGCGAGGACGCCCGCCTCGGCGTCGCCGCGGAACGCGCCGTCCTCCCAGCAGCCCTCCCAGAGCGTGATCGCCAGGTCGACGTACTCGTCGGCCTGGTCGTAGCGGGCGTCGTGGCCGCGCATCTGGTCGTGGCCGAACAGCTCGGCGACGGTGTTCTGCGAGGCGCCCGTGACGATGTTCCAGCCGATGCGGCCGCCCGTCAGGTGGTCGAGCGTGGCGAAGCGGCGGGCCGACTGCACGGGGTGGTCGAGGCCGGTCGACGAGGTGACGACGAAGCCGAGGCGTTCGGTCTCGCGGGCCAGGGTCGGGATCAGCAGGGCCGGGTCCATGCCGGGGAAGTTGATGCCGCCCCGCGCCGCGGTCTCGGGCAGGTCGCCGTCGACCGACGGGTAGCCGAACCCGTCGGCGAAGAACAGGAAGTCGAAGCCGGCCGCGTCGAGCAGCTTCGCCATGCCGATCCACAGGTCGAGCCCGTGGTAGCCGAGCGAGTCGCTGCGCGGGTGGGACCAGCTGAGGGTGCCGCCGACCTGGGGGCCGGCGACTTCGAACACACCGAGACGGATCTGCTTCATGCCGTCAGTGAACCGGATGGTTCACCCAGAGTCCAGCCCCGAAACAAGGTCTTAACACGGGGCTCCCCTCAGGCGGGGACGGCGGCGGCGCGGACGCGGGCGACGAGCGCCGCGATCGCGTCGACGGCCGCGCGGTCGACGGCCG
>NZ_JACYNS010000064.1:0-14578 GCF_014839405.1 Frigoribacterium sp. CFBP 13605
TGGGCGTCGTCGGCGTCCGCCGTCGCGCCTGCGGACCGGCCCGGACCGCGCCCGCCCTGGCGACCCGCGGCCCACTCGGCGAACTCGGCCTCGCTCGAGACGAAGCCGCGGCTCGGCAGCACCTCGGCTCCCACCGACCGCACGAGACGGCGCGCCCGGTACGAGGTGGGGTCGACCACCTGCAGGTCGTCCCGCCCCTCGAGGGCCTCGGAGTAGTGCTCGACCTGCCGGAAGTCGACACGGTCGCCGAGCTCGGCCGCCCGGTGCCGGATCGCCGACAGGATCAGCTGCAGCTTGGCGCGGTGCAGGGTGCGGCCCCGCCACGACGACCGGCTCTCGACCAGCAGCATCGGGTCGCCGTCGTCGAAGTGCGGGCCGAGCTGGTCGAGGAAGATCCACCGGGTGCGCTGCATGCCCCGACAGTAGACGTGGGCACTCAGCGGGTTGCCAGCATGTTCACCGTGACGAACGGGGCGGGCGCGGCGTCTCATTGACGTGCAGCCCGGGTCGCCCCGGTTCGCCCGGACACGCCCGCTCGCACGACGACCACCGCACGACCATCCGCACGACTCCCCCAGCCGAAAGAGGACCCGAGATGTCGAACACCGCCGCTCCCACCCCCGCCACCCTGACCAGCAGCTCGCGCGTCGACGGCGCCGCGCGCGTGGACGGTGCCTCGACCGTGTCGTCCGACGCCGCGGGCACCACGCGGATCGCCGACGGCGTCGTCGCCAAGGTCGCGGGCATCGCCGCCCGTCAGGTGCCCGGCGTCCACTCGATCGGTGGCGGCGCGTCGCGTGCCGTGGGTGCGCTGCGCACCGCCGTCGGCCAGCAGGACCACGGCCAGGGCGTCAAGGTCGAGGTCGGCGAGACCCAGGCCGCCGCGGACCTCAGCATCGTCGTCGACTACCCGCTGTCGGTGCAGCAGGTGGCGGACGACGTCCGCCAGGCCGTCGCCGACGCCATCACCCAGCTCGTCGGGCTCGAGGTCGTCGAGATCAACATCGAGGTCAGCGACATCTTCATCGCCGGACAGGACGACGACTCGGACGGCACGAACGACTCGCAGCGGGTTCAGTAGACAGCGAGTTCACTGGTACCCGCGGCGGTCGTCCCGACACGATCGTCCCCGCAGCACCGCGGGCCGCACCCCACCGAGCCGACCGGCTCGACCGCACGACCCGTGCACCATCGCCCCAGGAGGCACCCCATGGCATCACTGCTCCGACGCTTCGCCCCGCTCATCGTGGGCTTCGTCATCAAGAAGATCATGAACAAGCGCGGTGGCGGCAACGGCCAGGCCGGCGGCTACCAGCAGCCCGGTCGCCGTCGCTGACCCACCGGCACCACCCGCACCGCCTCGGACGCAGGAGGCGCGACTCACGCGAGTCGCGCCTCCTGCGTCTTTGTTCGTCCCGGCGGCGCCGCTCAGGCGCCGGGGCGGGCCGACCGACGGGCGAGCAGACGGTCGCTCGCCAGCACGGCGACGAGCACCACCGCGGCGACCACGATGTAGAGGACGGGCAGCGAGTCGAGCCCGGACCCGTCGAGCACGAGGGCACCGATCAGTGCTCCGCCGCCGATGCCGGCGTTGAAGCCGGTCGTGTAGAACGCGCTCGCGAGGTCGCGCATCCGCTCGGGGGCGACCTGCAGCATCCGGGTCTGGAACAGCGGCGGCAGCGCTCCGAACGTCACGCCCCACAGCACGAAGGCCACCAGCGACGGCACGAGCATGCCCTCGAACACGAGCATGCCGGTCACGGCCAGTCCGACCACGGCCACGCCGATCGGGATGCTCACCCGCGGTCGCGCCCCGAGGAACCACCCGACCATGCCGAGCCCCACGGCCCCGGCGACGCCGAACGCGAAGAGCCACGCGGCCAGACCCTGCTCGGACACCCCGGTCGAGCGCACGAGGTAAGGCGTGATGTAGGTGAAGAACGAGTAGTGGCCGATCATGAAGACCGCCGTGATCACGCAGCTCAGGACGACGCCGAGCACGCTCGGCCTCGGCAGCGAGCGACGGCGACGGACGGCCCCCGCAGGAGGCGCGGCGCCGTCGACCAGCGTCGGGACCGCGTCGGTCACCGGCTCCGGCACCGATTCGTGCGCCGTGCCCCGACCGACCGGCGGCAGGAACTTGTAGACGAAGACCGCACCGAGCGCCATGAGCCCGGCGAGGATGCCGAACGCCTCACGCCAGCCGAGGGCCTGACCGAGCGCGGTGCCGAGCGGGACACCCAGCACGAACGCGAGGGTGCCCCCGCTCATCGCGACGGCGAGCGCGCGGCCGACCTGCGCCCGGGGCACGAGGTGACCGGCGTAGGCGCCGCCGATGGCCCAGAACATGCCGTGGGCGAGACCGCCGAGCACGCGGCTGGCGAGCACGAGCTCGTAGGTCGGTGCGATCGCGGTGAGCCCGGCGCTGATCGCGAGGACGACGATCAGGCCGACCACGATCAGGTGGCGGGGCAGGCGACGGGTGAGGTGGGTGAGGCCGGTGCTGGTGAGCACGACCGTGAAGGCGAAGACGCTGACGAGCAGGCCGATGCTCGACTCGGTGACGCCGAGGTCGGCGCTCATCTCGGGCAGCAGTCCGGTCGGCAGCATCTCGCCCGAGATCGAGAGGAACGTGGCGACGGCGATGGCGATCAGGCCGGCCCACGGGAAGCGGGCGGACGGGGTGGACGAAGGCGCGGTGGGGCGCGAGGGTGCGAGTGTCATGGAACCTGGGGTGGTCGGCGGGCGCCGTTCTCTCGACCCGATGGTGGCCACGGGCCGGCCGATCGTGACGATCTGCCGGCGGCACGGCCTTCGCGGCAGGTGCCGTTCGTGACCGTGGGTGACTCGGGGAGGATGGTGATCCCGACTGCGCGCTGTCGTGCACGCCCGGGGCCGGGAGTACCGCCCGACCGAGGTCGAGCTTACCCGCTCGTGCCCGGCCTGGCCAGGGGCCCGGCGTGCGGCGGCGCACCGCGTTTCGTGCACTGCACCGCGACTCGTCGCGGTGCAGTGCACGAAACGCGGTGCGGTGGCGTCAGGAGGCGCGGTGCGGGTCGGGGTCGCGGTCACGCGCGCGGTCGCGCTCGCGCTCGCGGTCGCGGTCGAGCTCGCGGTCCAGGAAGCGGGCGCTCGGCGGCTGGGTCTCGCGAGCCAGCATGAACACGACGACGATCTGCAGGAACGGGATGAGCGCCCCGAGCCAGAACCAGCCCCACCCCCAGGCCCGGGCGGCGTGCAGGCGACGGATGGTGAGCGTCGCCATGGGGACGAAGGTCATCAGGCACCAGAGACCCCAGACGAGGGCGACCCAGGTCGTGCCGCCCCAGGCCGGACCCGCGGGGCCGAACGGGCCGAGCGAGAACTGTCCGATCTGGAGGGACGCTCCCTGGCCCAGGCTGGTGCCCGGGCCCGCACCGGCCGGGCGGCCGAGGACGACGACCGGCCAGGGCGCGAAGAGCGACGAGCCGTAAGCGCCGATCGACCACGAGGCCACGCTCGCACCGCGCACCAGCGACCCGACGCCGACGTTGAGCACGAGGGCGAGGACGGTCTGGAAGAGCCAGATCCACCAGAACTCGGCCCGGCCCGCGCGGGCGTGCACCACGTAGGCGTTGCCGACGAACCGCCGGAGAGCCTGCATCGGGGTCGCGCCGGCCAGGGGCTGACGGTCGACCTCGAACCACGAACCCCTCGTCGTGCCTGCCGCCGTGCCCTCGCTCATCGGGACGACGATACGGGGACCGTGCCCGCGCCTCCATCCCCCACGCGAGCGAGATGTCCCCTCCCGCAGCCTCGCACCGCGTCTCGTGCGGGGCGCCTCGACTCGTCGGGGTGTGCTGCACGAAAGGCGGTGCCACGGGGGCAGGAGGCGCGGATGCGGTCCGCGGCGGAGGGACCGACGGCTGCCTCCCCGGGAACGCACACCGCGCCTCCCGCGTTGACTGTCAGCATGAGCGCCGCGACCCCCGACCCGAAGACCTGCCGATCGTGCGGGCGCACCATCGAGTGGCGCAAGAAGTGGGCGTCGAACTGGGACGAGGTCGCGTACTGCAGCGACGCGTGCCGCAAGCGCAAGGTGACGGCGCAGGACCGCGAGCTCGAGCAGCGCATCCGCGACCTCCTGGCGGCCCGGGCGGCCACCTCGACGATCTGCCCCTCGGACGTCGCGCGGTCGCTGCACCCCGACGACGAGGACGCCTGGCGCGGATTGATGGAGCCCGTCCGTCGCGCGGCCCGACGACTGGTCGCCGCGGGCGAGGTCGACATCACGCAGGGCGGCTCGGTGGTCGACCCGTCCACGGCGAAGGGCCCGATCCGCATCCGCCGTCACCGGTCCTGAGCCCGGCGTCGACACGACGCGTGGGGCGCGCGGGACGAGCGGGGCGAGTGGGACGCTGAGGACTCTCGAGACGCTCGGGGTCAGACGGGTTGCAAGGCCGACCAGGGCTCGACGGGCAGGTCGACTCCGACCGCGTCGCCGGGTCGCACCTCTCCCCCGGCGAGCACGACGCCCATGACGCCCGCCTTGCGGACGAGTTCGCCGGCCTCGTCGCGTCCGACGACCGCCTTCAGCAGGCCCGACTCGAATCGGTCGATCTGCAGGCACGGATTGCGGAGTCCGGTGATCTCGACCCGCGCCTCCTGACCGAGGGTGAGCACGGTGCCGACGGGCAGACCGAGCAGGTCGACCCCGTGGGTGGTGACGTTCTCGCCGAGGTCGCCCGGCCCGACGTCGTAGCCGTGGTCGGCCAGCTCGGCGAAGAGCTCGGCGTGCATCAGGTGCACCTGCCGCAGGTTGGGCTGACTCGGGTCGCGCGCCACGCGGGAGCGGTGCTGCACCGTGGGCCCGAGGTGGGCGTCACCCTCGACGCCGAGCCCGGCGAGCAGGGTGACCCGCTCCACGGGCGGCTTGCTGAAGCGGTGGACGTCGTCGACGTTGACCGAGAGGACGGAGGCGCGGGTCATGTCGTCAGTCTGCCCGCGTCGGCCGCCGGGGTCGAGGGTGGCGCTGCGCGGGGCCGGGCCCGGTGGCGGTCGGGCTGGGCGGGTCGGCCCGAGTGGGTCGGCCCGAGTGGGTCGGCCCGGGTGGGTCGGCCCGGGTGGGTCGGCCCGGGTGGGTCGGCCCGGGTGGGTCGCACCGCCGAATGAACGTCGCACCGTCAAAACGGGCGGTGCGATGTTCAGTCGGCGGTGCGACAGCGGTGGCCCGGGCGGCGGTGCGACAGCGGCCTGCCGGGCGATGGTGCCGCCCAGGGCACGGGTCAGCGGCGGACGTCGTGCAGGTGGTGCACGGGGTCGTGCACGAAGTAGCGCGCGAGCGAGTCGACCGTGAAGGCCGAACCGTCGCTGCGGAGGCCGGTGCGACCGAGCCGGTCGTCGGGCACCGCCTCGAACGCGTCGGCGACGACGGCCGCGGCGGCCACGAGTTCGTCGGCCACCACCGCAGGTTGCTGGGACGCGTAGTCGTCGTCGAGCGCGGTGGCGTCCTGGTCCCAGTTCGCGAAGGTCGGCGCGTCCTCGGCGAGCATCAGCCGGAGGCGCGTGTCGAAGACCTGGAACACGTCGCGCACGTGCGCCCCGTACTCGAGCGGCGACCACGTGGCGTCGTCGGGCCGGGTGCGGGCGTCGGGCCGGGCGAGCTCGGCGGGCCAGGCGGCGGCGTTCTCGCGGACGAGGCGCGGCACGTCGCGGAACGTGACCTCGGCGGGGTCGAAGCCGCAGTCGTCGCAGGGGCGTTCGAGCACCCAGGTCCAGTTCTTCGTGTCGGGCGTGATCGGCATGGGACCGACGCTAGGACGCGCGACCCGGCACCCGCCATCGAGATCCTGCCGACGTCGGTGCCCCCGGCGCCAACCGCGACCACGCGAGGAACCCGGTTTCGAACCGTGCACCCGGTTGCTACCGGGTGCACGGTTCGAAACCGGGTTCATGGCGGGGCGAGGCGCGGCGGGAGCGGCGGGACGGGGCGGGGCGCGGCGGGACGGGGGCTCGGGCTACCGGCGTCGCCCGGCCGACATCCGCCTCCGGGATGACGTCGGCCCCGCGACCCGCCGCTACCGTCGACCCATGACGAACACTCAGCACGAGGGCCGACTCGCGGGGGCGGCGGCGAGCCTGCGACGGCGGGTCGACCGCCGCGAGGTGGCGTGGGTCGTCGGCACCACCGCGGCCCTGTTCGTCGCCGGTGCGGCGCTCGTCGGCCTGACGGCCTCGGCCGGCCGGGTGGTCGCGTCGCTGCTCGAATTGCCGGGCGCGCTCGCGCAGGCCGCGCTCGTGCCGTTCGTGGTGTGGGCCGTCCTCGTCGTCCTCGTCGCGTGGCGGTGGTCCGAGGCGCCGGCGTCACGCCGGGCCTGGCTCTACGTCGCCGCGGCGGCCGTGGCCCGGGCCGGCGTCGAGCTCACCGTCGGGTCGGGCGTCACGTCGGGCCTCCGGGCGGGGTTCTCCCTCTACACGTTGCCCACCGTCGTCTTCGTCAGCCTGCCGTTCGTCGCGACCGTCGGCCTGGCGTCGTTCGTCGTCCTCGCCGCGCGGTCGGGTCGGGGCGGCCGCGACACCTCGGCCCACGACGGATCACGTCCGGCCGAGCACGCACCCGTCGACGCCCCCGTCGACGCCCCCGTCGACGCCCCCGCGGCCCGAGCGCCCCGCCCGCCCCGCCCGCCCCGTCACCTCGTGCACCGCGTCGCAGTGATCGTCGAGGCGCTCGCCCTCGCGGCGGGCGTCCTGCTCACGCTCTCGCTGGCCGGGCAGTGGTTCTCGGCCGAGTTCAGCCTCTTCGGCACCCCCGTGACCGTCAGCCAGGAGGCCGCGGACAGCTGGCTCCGGACCCTCGTCGCCTGCCTCGCGTGCCTCGTCGTGACGCTGTTCGCCGCGATCACCGCCGGGCATCGAGGTGTCGTCGTGGCGGCCGTCGTCGTCGCCGGGCTGGTCGTGATCGGTGCCGTCGGCGCACCCGTCCCCGGGGACCGGTGGGAGTCCCCCACCCCCCGTCAGGAACCCCTGCCCGCGAACTACACCCCGTGCTTCAGCGGCAGCGGGAAATGCAACTGACCCTCGGGGACGCCGAAGGTCAGGCGGGCGCGTCGACGTCGGCGCCGTCCCAGAGGTCGGAGCAGTCGACCGGCTCGGCGGCGTGCGCCCTGAGATAGGGGCCCGCCCCGCGATCCCCGGTGAGGGACGCCGCGAGGGCCGACCAGTGGGACCGACCGACCACGACGGGGTGACCCGGGCGTCCGTGGAAGACGGACTGCCGCAGCGCAGCCGGGCCCAGGGGCACGTCGGCGGCCGAGGACGACAGCAGCCGCGCGACGGCGGACGGCGGCAGACCCGGGTAGTCCACCAGCGTGATCAGGGCGAGCCGCGCCTCCTCGGGGTCGGAGGCGGCGAGCGCCGCCAACCCGACCCGCAACGACGCGGCGAGGCCGTCGGCCCAGTCGTCCGCGACGACGACCGCCACCCTCGCCCGACCGTCGACCGGCGGGAGGCGCGGGTCGGCGTGCGGCGCGTCCGTCGCCCCGACCGGCACCGGTGTCTCGACCGTCAGGAGGCGCGGGTCGGCGGCCAGCAGCGCTCGCGCCTCGGTCGCGCCCGCCCCGAGCACGACGACGACGCGGTCACAGCCCCCGTCGAGCAGCGTCGTCACGGCGCGGGTCAGCCACGGCCCGCGCTCGTCGACCACGAGCGCCTTGGGACGGCCCATGCGCGTCCCGGCGCCGGCCGCGAGCAGCAGGCCGACGGACGTCGAGGAGTCGTCACCGGGCATGGTGTCAGGCTAGCCAGCCCCGGAGAGCACCTCGCCCCGGCCGGCGACGTCCGACGTCGCGGTAGGTCGCGGGGCCGAGGCCGTGACACCATCGAGACCTGGCACCACCAGAGACCACCCGCTCGCCCGTCGCACCCGAGGAGCCCCGTGTTCGAGATCGCCGACCGCCTGCTGGCGCGACTCGACGCCGGCGAGCCCCTCGCCGTCGCGACGGCCGTGTCGGTCGTGGGCAGTGCACCCCGGACGGTCGGCACGTCGATGGCCGTCACCGTCGACGGCACCGTGATCGGCAGCATCTCGGGTGGCTGCGTCGAGGGCGCGGTCTACGAGATCTGCACGCAGGTGCTCGACGACGGCACGCCGCAGCTCGAGACGTTCGGGTTCAGCGACGAGACGGCGTTCGAGGTCGGGCTCAGCTGCGGCGGGCGCATCGAGGTGTTCGCCCGGCTCGTCACCCCGGACGACGCCGAGACGATCGCCGCCCTCCGCGATGCCGCCGCCGGGCGTGAGGCGTCGGCGCATGTCGTGCTCGGCCCGGTCCGCACCGGCGAGGTCGTGCCGACCGTCGACGACTGCGAGGGTCTGCGGGTCTTCAGCGAGCGCTCGGTGCCGCCGCCGCGCCTCCTCGTCTTCGGGGCGGTCGAGTTCGCCGTCGCCCTCTGCAACGCCGGGACGGTGCTGGGCTACCGCGTGACGGTGTGCGACCCGCGTCCGGTCTTCATGACCCGCGAGCGTTTCCCGTCGGCCGACGAGGTCGTCGTCGAGTGGCCGCCGAACTACCTGGCGCGCACCGGGGTCGACGAGCGCACCGTGATCGCGGTGCTGTCGCACGACGAGCGGTTCGACGCCGACCTGGTCGAGGCGGCGCTGGCGTCCCCGGCGGCGTACGTCGGGGCCATGGGATCACGGGTCACGCACGACCGACGCGTCTCCGCCCTGGCCGATCGCGGAGTCGGGCCGGCGGCGCTCGGCCGACTGCACTCCCCCATCGGGCTCGACCTCGGGGCGAGCACGCCCGAGGAGACGGCCGTGTCGATCCTGGCCGAGGTGCTCGCCGTGCGGTCGGGCGCCTCGCGGGCTCCGCTGCGCGACCGTGACGGCAGCATCCACCTGATCAGCTGAGGCGCGGACCCCCAGGGTTCCGCCGAAGCGCCCGCGCGCGCAGGTGGGTCTCGGCGAGCCCCTGGTGCGTCGGCGTCAGCCGGCCCCGCCCGGGCGGACCTTCGCGGTGTCGGCGACGTCGATGCGGGTGACCCCGTCGCCGCGGTCCTCGGTCGTGATGCGCGGGGCGGCGTCCGACTCGTCCGACTTCGGGGCACGGGTCAGCTGGTCGTGCCGCTTCTCGTCGTCGGTCATGCCGGTCGGGTCGTGGTCGACCTCGTGCCCCGGGCTGGTGTCGCGGCCGGCGTCGTCGGGACCGGGGGCCTGCGTGTCGTCGCTCATGCGGTCGACCGTACCCGCGCCTCCTCGGGTCCTGGCGCACGAGACCACGGGAACCCGCCCAGACCCTCACGTGGGTCGATGGGGTCTGAGCGGGTTCCTGGGTCTCGGGGCCGGCTAGCGGGTGAGGACGGCGAAGCCGCCGGGCTTGACCAGCACGAGGCTGCGGCCCTGCACGTCGCGCTGCTGCACGAGGCGGCCCTGCGCGTCGTAGGACGACGCCGACGTCCGACTGCCCCGCACGCCGACCGGGGTCGGCAACGGCAGCCGCGAGGTCGACGACAGCAGCTCGGTCGTCGTCGGGCGACCGTCGGCCGCCGTCCCGGCGAGCACGAGCCGCTGGACGAGCGGCCGCACGATCAGGCCGTCGACCACGGTCGAGTCGAGGCCGGCGGTCACGGTGATCGCCGTCGCTCCGGCACCGATCGGCACCGGCAGCGTCTGGGGCAGCAGAGCCCCGGAGGCGGCGGTCACGCCCTGCGCCCCGGCCTGCGTCGTCAGCGTCCCCAGGGGCACGCGTCCCGCCTTCCAGACCGACGTCGACCGCACTCCCTCGGCGGCGAGCAGGACCGGCTCGACGTGCCGCAACCCGGAGCCCGCGGGCACCGTGATCGTCGCGCTCTGCCCGGGCTCGAGCCGCAGCGCCGAGCCTCCGCCGTACTGCGACTCGCCCGTCCACGCCGAGTCGGGGGTGACGACCGTGCCCGTCGTGGGCGACGCCGTCTCGGCCTCGACCACCGTGAGGCCGTCACGCGACGTGACGCTCGTCAGCCCTCGAGCCTCGGCCGAGACGTCGGGGGCGCCGTCGAGGGCGATCATCGACAGCAGGCCGTGGATCGTGCTCTCGGCACCGCTGTTACGGTTCACCGTGCCGTCGGCCTGCACGCCGTCGAAGGTCACCCCGGTGGCCGGGTCGTAGACGGGGGTGCCCGAGCGGTTCGTGCCGAAGTACCAGCTCGCGGCCACGGCCGCGACGCGCTTCAGACCCGGGGCCCCCGCGCCGGCACCGGCCACGGCGAGCGCCGACTGCAGCCGCGAGTCGGCTCCGTAGGCGATCTGCGTCTGGTCGACGGGCGTCGGGTACCAGGCGTTGTCGGGCCCGCTCGCCGTGAGCAGGGTCGTCGTGAACGAGGTCTGGTCGAGCACGGCCGGCTTCAGCAGGTCGGGTCGGGCGAGCACGGTCGACGCCCGGGCCAGGGCGACGGGCATCTGCGACGACCAGGCGTGCCACATCGAGCGGGATTTCGCCCAGGGCAGCACGGCTCCGTACGGCCAGGTCTGCCCGTCGCCGGACGACATCACCGCGACGCCCTCGGCGAGCTGCGTCAGCGCGGTGCGCGAGGCCGCGTCACCCGGCACGACGGCCGAGTAGGCGCTCAGCCCGAGGACGGCCTCGGCCGAGGCGTCGGCTCCGGAGCCGATCAGCCAGGCGGGCACCTTCGCCCCGTCGGCCACGTCGTACCGACCGTAGCGGGCGAGCGTCTCGCGGTTCAGCGCCGTGACGCCGAGCTGCAGCCGCTGCTGCAGGAACGCGGCGAACTCGGGGTCGTCGTCCGCGAACGCGGCGTACCCCTCGCCGAACGCCCAGATGCTGCGGGCCAGCCAGTAGCTGTTGCCGCTGTCGGACGGGTCGGGCAGTTCGACCGGCACCGGGCTGCGGTTGAAGGTGCCGTCGGGCTGCATCCAGAGGACGACGTTGCCGGCGGCGTCACCGGTGGTCGTCTGGAAGTACGCGGTCGCCCGCAGCAGCTCGTAGGCCTTCTGCCGGCTCGACTCCGAGCCGGTCTGCTTCCAGTCGCCCAGGTACACGACGGCCGTCCGTGAGACGTCGTCGCTGTTGTACGCGCCCTGCCCCCAGTACCCGGTCGCGGGGTCGAGCGGACCGCCGCCCACCCGGGCGAAGGTGCCGCCGTCGCGGGCGTCGGCGTAGGTCCACGGCAGGGTGAGCGTCGGCTCCGCGCTCTGCCGGTAGGTCGAGTGCCCGGCCTCGGGCACGGGCGTCGTCCGGTCGAGCAGGAAGTCCAGGTGCGCGAGGTTCGTCAACGGTGCCACGGCCGGTGCGGCCGCCGGGGTGGTCGGCGCGGCCGAGCCGGGCGGCGCGGCCGCCGGACCAGGAGGCGCGGCGGCAGCCGGCAGCGCCCCCGTCACCCCCAGCACGGTCGCCAGGGCCGCGGCCAGTGCCGCGCCCGTCCATCGTGAGTTGCGTGCGATCATCGTCGACCGCCTCCTTCTTGTCGGTGATCCGTGGGTGTCGTCGGGCCGTGGGTGTCGTCGGGCCGTGGGTGTCGTCGGGCCGTGCGCGACCTCAGGCGCGGTCGAGGCGGGCGACGCCGATCTTCGAGTCGGCCATGCCGTAGAACACGTAGGGGACGCCGTCGACGTGTTCGATCGCGGTCGGGAACACGACGTTCGGCACGATGCCGTCGCGCTCGTCGGCGGTCTCGGCCTCGAGCAGCGGCACCTCCGACCGGGTGACCACGCGCGACGGGTCGTCGGCGTCGAGGATCATCCCGCCCGCCGCGTAGTTCACGTTCTGCTGCTGGGCGAAGGCGTCGTCGATCACGCCGGTGACGCCGTGGTGCAGCAGCAGCCAGCCCTCGTCGACGCGCAGCGGGGGCGGGCCGCCGCCGATCTTCAGCTCCTCGAACGGGAACTCGGGGCCGGCGACGAACCGGTGCTGCCCCCACCGCGCCAACGCCCGCGGGTCGGCGGCGACCGCGTCGACCGGCACGTAGCTGATCCAGATCGAGTGCCGCCCGTCGGTGGTCCCGGCCGGCAGCGGGCTGCCCTCCCCCGGCACCGTCGCACCGATGTGCCACATCGGTCGGTGCAGCACGGCGAAGCTGCGCACGCCGTCCGGCGCGGTGACCGGCGACGGGAAGAACACGGTGTCCTTGTTGTGGAACAGCCCGAGGTCGGTGTCGAGCTCGTCGACGTACTCGAAGGTCGCGGGCCCGAGCCGGCGCCAGTCGCGCAGGTCGTCGCTCACGGCGACGGCGGTGCGCGGCCCGAGCGGCCCGTAGGCGACGTAGGTCATCACGTGCAGCCCGAGCTCCTCGATCCACGTGACGCGCGGGTCCTCGACGCCGGCGTGGGTCGCGCCGCGTTCCCACCCGCGGTCGGGCGCGAGCACGACGCCCTCGCGGGTCACGCCCACGGGCACGCCGTCCTCGACGACGACCCGGGCCAGCCCGACGCGCGACACGTTGCCCGTGGCGACGAGCCGCGGCAGCAGGTAGAGCTCGCCGTCGGGCCCGCGTCCCGAACCGGGGTTGAGCACCCCCTCGGCCTCGTCGGGCGAGTCGGGGTCGGGGGTCATCACGACGCCCAGGCGGGTCAGTCGGTACGGGAAGTCAGCCATGGGAGGCCCTTTCGAGAGGCGAGAGGCGGGAGGCGACGGAGGCGCGATGCGAGGGGGGATCGCACCGCGCCTCCTGCGGTGGGGGCCGTCGGCACGACGACCCGGTCTGGGGGTGGGGAGCCGAGGAGGCGCGGGGCGCGCCGGTCGCGCAGCGCGCCTCCTCGGGTCGGGAGGCGGTCGGTCAGCCCTTCACGCTCGAGCCGACGTCGGTCGAGATGAAGTAGCGCTGGAACACGATGAACAGCAGCACGACCGGAGCGGCCAGCACGACGGCGCCCGCGAGGGTCGCGCCGAACGGGTTCGCCGCCGTCGCCGCCACGTTGCTGATGTAGTTCGCCAGCGACACGGCGAGCGGCTGCATCGACGCCTCCTTGGTGATGAGGAACGGCCAGAGGAACTCGTTCCACGGACCGATGAAGGTCAGCAGCAGGGCCGTGACCAGCGCCGGGCGCACGAGCGGCAACGCGATGTTCCACAGCAGCCGGAACTCGCCGGTGCCGTCGATGCGCGCGGCCTCGAAGAGCTCCTTCGGCAGCTGCAGGAAGTACTGCCGGAAGATGATCACCGCCGTCGAGTTGATGGCGAACGGCAGGATCATGCCCAGGTAGTTGTCGCTCAGCCCGTAGTTGCGCGCGATGAGCACGTACAGCGGGATGATCAGCAGCTGGAAGGGCACCACCTGCACGAGCAGCGCCAGCGCGAAGGTGACCCCGCGACCACGCCACTGCAGCACGGCCAGCGCGTAGCCGACCAGCACCCCGAACACGAGGGTGCAGGCGAGCACGCCGACCGTGAAGATGCCCGAGTTGAGCAGGCCGCTGAGCAGCCCGATGCGGCTGTCGATCGCGGCGTAGTTCTCGACCGTCAGGTTCGACGGGTGGGGGAACGCCCCGGCCACGGTCGGGTCGGGCTTGGTCTGCAGCGACCCGATCACCATGTAGTAGAACGGGAAGAGGAACGCCAGGGCGCCGATCGCCAGCACGACGCCGCGCAGCGTGGTCTGGGCCCGGGTCAACGGCGGCTTCTTGCCGACCCGCAGGGGGCGGGCGGTGGTCTCGTCGGAGACGGTCATCTCAGTCCTCCTTTCCGCCGGCGAACCGGTTCTGCAGCAGGGCGATGACCAGCACGAGGATCACGAGCACGACGCCGATCGCGGCGGCCTGGTCGGGATTCCCCTGCTCGATGCCCTTCTGGTACATCAGCAGCACAGGTGAGGTCGACGCGCCGTTCGGCCCGCCTCCCCCGGTCAGCAGGTACGGCTCGGTGAAGAGGTTCGCCCCGGTGACGGTCGAGACGAGCAGCACGAGCACGGTGGCCGGACGCACGCCCGGGACGGTGACGGTGAAGAACGACCGGATCGGGCCGGCACCGTCGCTCGAGGCCGCCTCGTACAGCTCCTTCGGCACGTTCTGGAGCGCCGCGAGGTACAGCAGGATGTAGAAGCCGAGCTGCTTCCAGGTGACGAACAACGCGATCGAGGGCATGGCCCAGGCCGAGTTGATCAGCCACGACGGGGTCGGGGCCAGCGGCCCGAGCACGTTGTTCACGAGACCGTCGCCGTTGAAGAGGAACAACCAGACCGCGACGACGGCGACGCTCGCCGTCAGGTACGGCACGTAGAACGCCACCCGCAGGAACCCCCGGAAGTGCGCGACCTTGTCGAGCGCCGTGGCGAGCACCATGCTCAGCACGACCGTCAGCGGCACGTTGATCACCAGGAAGACGCCGACGTTGCCGAACGAGCGGATGACCGCCGGGTCGGTGAACGCGGTGACGAAGTTGTCGAGGCCGACGAAGGGCCGCGCGACGACGGCACCGGGCGCCGTGAAGAAGTAGTCGTGGAACGCGATGTAGACCGCGTAGACCAACGGGTACGCGAACACCGCCAGCACGAACACCAGGTAGGGCGCGCTGAACAGCAGGCCGAGCGGGTGCTTGCCGAGGGGGCCGCCCCGCCGACGCCCGCGCGGGTCGCCGTCGCGGCGACGGCCCGCCCGGTGCCCGGAGCCGGG
>NZ_JACYNS010000065.1:0-14533 GCF_014839405.1 Frigoribacterium sp. CFBP 13605
CGGCGGGGAGGGGTCGCGCCCGGGGCACCCGGGCGTCGCGGGGCGGGCGACCCGGACGAGGAGGCGCGGCGTCCGTCGTCGGCGACCCGCGCCTCCTCGGCTCGGGGGGTGGCGGTCAGGGTGCTGCTCACGAGGTGGACGCGGCTTTCGCGTACGAGTCGTCGAAGAGCGAGTCGAGGGCGGCGTCGACGTCGTCCTGCGAGGGGACGTCGCCCGACTCGACCAGGATCGGGCCGACGGTGTCGAGGACGGCGCGCTGGTCGGCTCCGGGGGCGGGGTCGATGTCGAGGTGGGTGCGGTCGATCACCGTGGTGGCGACGGCGGGGTCGATCGCGGCGGCCGTGGCCAGGATGGCGGCGGTCTCGTCCGGGTTGTCGAGGGCCCAGGCGCGGGCCTTCTCATACGAGTCGACGACGACCTGCGCGACGTCGGGCGACGCCTCGAGGAACGACTCGGTGGCGTTGAGGAACCCGTAGCTGAGGAAGTCCACGTTGCGGTAGAGCAGCTTCGTGCCCGACTCGGCCTCGCTCGCGGCCATGATCGGGTCGAGCCCGGACCAGGCGTCGACGCTGCCGTTCTCGAGGGCGGCGCGTCCGTCGGCGTGCTGCAGGTTCTGGATCGTCACGTCCAAGGCGCTGAGCCCGGCCTGGTCGAGCGCCTGCAGCAGGAAGAAGTACGGGTCGGTGCCGGTGGTCGCCGCGATGGTCTTGCCGCGGAGGTCCGCCACGTCGGTGAGGGTCGAGTCGCCGGGGATGACGAGCGCCGACCACTCGGGCTGCGAGTACACGTCGATCGTCTTGATGGGGGAGCCGTTCGAGCGGGCGAGCAGCGCGGCCGAGCCGGCGGTCGAGCCGACGTCGACCGCTCCGGCGCGCAGCAGCTCGTTGGCCTTGTTCGAGCCGGCCGACTGGGTCCAGTTGACGGTGACGTCGTCGCCGAGGGCGTCCTCGAGGTAGCCCTGGTCCTTAACGACGAGGCTGAGCGGGTTGTAGGTCGCGAAGTCGATGTCGAGCGTGTCGGTCGACCACTCGCCGTCGCTCGCCCCGGCGCCGCCTGCAGCGTCGGCCGCACCGGTGCCGGCGTCCTCACCCGCGACGCAGCCGGTGAGGAGGAGGGCGCTCGCCGCGGCGAGGGCGAGACCGCCGGCCCAGGAGGCGCGAGTGCGGGTGGTGGGGAGGGTGCGGAAGGTCATCGGTTCGTCTCCGTGCTGTCGGGGGCGGTGCGGTGGTCTGCGGGGGTCGGTGCGGGTGCGGTCTCGGTCCGGGTGCGTCCGGCGGTGGCCGTCGCGGTCAGCGTGCTGGTGGTCGAATTGCCGACGTGGACGCGGTGGACGCCGAGGTCGGCGAGCAGCTGGAGGCGCAGCTCGGCCAGGGCGGGGTCGTCGCGGTCTCGGGGGCGGTCGCCGGGCACGGTGACGATGCGCTGGATGCTGGGGGCGCCTCCTGCGGTGGCGGCGTGCGCCGCGCCTCCTGTGGTGGGCGCGGCTGCGGCCGTGTTGGCCGTGCCCTTGGCGCCGACGAGCTGCTGCTGCTGCGAGAGGTCGGCGAGGACGACGATGCGGTCGGCGAGGTAGAGCGCTTCGTCGACGTCGTGGGTGACGAGCAGGACGGTGGTGGGCTCGGCCCGGTGGATGTCGAGCAGCAGGTCGTGCATGCGGAGGCGGGTGAGGGCGTCGAGGGCTCCGAACGGTTCGTCGAGCAGCAGCACCTTGGGGGCCCGGGCGAGGGCGCGGGCGAGGGAGGTGCGTTGGGCCATGCCTCCGGACACCTGGCGGGGGCGGAGGCCGGCCGAGCTGCCGAGTCCGACGAGGTCGAGCAGTTCGGTGATGCGGGCCCTGCCGGCGGCCTTGTCCGGTGTGCTGCCCGTGCTGCCCGTGCTGCGCCTGCGGACCTCGGCGCGCTCGCTGCGCCTGCGGACCTTCGGCAGGCCGAGTTCGACGTTCTGGCGGAGGGTGCGCCAGGGCAGGAGGCGCGGCTCCTGGAACGCGATGGCGCAGCGTTGGTCGGTGGGCCGGGTGGGGGAGTCGTCGATGTCGACGGTGCCGGCGTCGGGCTGGTCGAGGCCGCCCACCTGGCGCAGCAGCGTCGACTTGCCGCAGCCGGAGGGTCCGACGATGGCGATGATCTCGCCGGCCTTGACGTCGAGGTCGAGGTCGTTGAGGACGGGGCGCTCGCCGAAGTGCCTTCCGACGCCGCGCAGACGGATCGGCAGAGCCGAGGAGGCGCGGGTCGTCGAGGTGGGCATGTCACGACGGTAGGTGGGCGGGGTGCCTGCCGTCCCGTGGGGTGTAACGGGGCGAAACACTCCGTTCGGTCTAGGACCAGGTAGAGAAGGCCGCCAGCGCGGCATCCGTTCGGTAGAACTTCCGGAGGGCTGAGGCGGACGGTGCCGCCGGCAGGTGGAGGAGGTCGTCGCGGGTGACCTGCAGGTCGGCCTTCGAGATGCCAGGCGCGTAAGTGATGCGGCTGCCGTCCGGCTCGAGGCGCAAGAGGAACGCGTCGAAGGCGACGTGGTGGTTGAGGCACAGCGGCAGGCCATTGAGAGCTTCGTCGGCGCCGCCGATGCTCTTGGGGATGAGGTGCGCACCCTGGATGAGTCGGGGGACGGTGATGTCGCACAGGGCGCAGGTCGGGCCGTAGCGGTTTAAGACGTCGATCTTGAAGCGGCGCTGCTGGGTACGCTGCTGCACGAGTCGGAGGGTTTGCTCGGGGAGGCCGCCGAACAGGTCGACCTCTTCTTCTGAGGCGGGCAGCTCGTCGTCGGATGGGAGGGGGAGGACGGACTCGACGAAGGAGAGGTAGAAGACGGCGGCATCGTCGTCGAAGGTGTCGACGTAGCCGAGTCGGACGTCCTTGAGGGTCGAGCGCAGGGCATTGGGGGTCACGACAAACAGCGGGAGGCCAAGGCTCTGGGCGCGCTTGACCGACTCGATCTCGTTGCGGTCGAACGAGGCATGACGTTGTGTGGACGGGTAGTGGTAGTCGAGGTGCTCGTCAGTCAGGTCGTCGGCGTAGGACGTGCCGGTGTGCTGCAGTGTGAGAGCGACGCGGCCGGGGGAGCCTTTGGTCCAGTCGCCGGTGCCGTCGAAGAAGATGCCGGCTTGGCCTTTGTAGAGGCCGAGGACGCGGATGGCGGCCGGGGTGAGGCCGTCGGCGTTGCCGGCTTGGGCGAGCTCGCTCCAGAGCGTGAGGCGTCGCTCGTACTCGCCACGCGTCCAGTCCGATATCCCCACGAAAGAGATCATGGCTCATGTATGCGGAATCCTGGGCGATCGTCACGTACCCAGTGCGAGGGGCCGGCTGCGGGTGGACTTTGGAGGCCGCTGGATCGGCTATGCTTGTTGGGTTGCCTCGGTCGGGGCAACACCAAGAAGGCAGTTGCTCAGCAACCGTTTTCTCGGGCTGTGGCGCAGCTTGGTAGCGCACTTGACTGGGGGTCAAGGGGTCGCAGGTTCAAATCCTGTCAGCCCGACCATAACAAGAAGTGAATCTCGACTCGAGGCCGGTTCGTCGTAGCTAGAGGTCCCGAAGCTGCCAGTCACCGTAAGTCATTCCTGTCCTGGCCTCCACCCAGGCTGCTCGACCGTTGGATGCTCGTCCCGTGACTACGGACGCAGCAGCCGATGGGCTAGCGAATACGACGTCACGAGTAAAAGTCGCTGGAGTGTCTGTGACGTTAATGGTGCCGTCGGCTTCAAGTTGATCGCGCAGACGGTCGTATGAGCTCGAGCCGACGCGATTGGTGCGCGCTTGTGAACCGGTGAGAACGGTAAATTCTCCGTCGACTTCCATCGCGTGGGCGACGAGGCTCTCCTTCTGTTGGTTCAGTGTGAAGGCTGGGATGACGGGCGAGAGGGCCGGTGAGCTGAGCGGCGGGCGTGCAGCTCGGTGAGTAGACCGAAGCACATTGAGACCGAGAACGGGAAGGACGATCTCGACCTGTGAGAGAAAACTCTCCATGTCGGAAACGTCGGCTTCCGGGAGGGCGATGGGGGTGGGTGCGGTCGCATTCGTCACATGTGACCGCTGCGCATTGCGTGCCCCGTCGATGAGTCGGGCCTCGAGGTACCTAGCGTGCGCCTTCGTGAGGTTGGAGTCTTTGCTCGTCACGATGACGCACCTCTGCCAGAAGTCCTTCTCACGTGAATGGGAACTCAACCTCGCGCCGATATCGTCACCTTCTCCGATGTAGATCTGGACGCCTCCGAGCCTCTCCGGGTCGTCACCTACAAGGAGATAGACACCCGTTCGGTGTGCCTCTTCTCTGCGCAGCAGGGCGGCAAGGTCACTCCGGGGCCCGGCGAGGACATGACCCGTCCAGTTCATGATTTCAGCAGTTACGAGACCACCAGGGGTTCCGTCGACGAGGAAGAGGCGAATCGATTTTCCTGTGGTCACGAAGTAGCCCTTACAACCGTCACGGCGTCTCTCGATCGGGGTTTAGGCCGGGTTCGAGTCCTTTGGCGGAGAGGTAACGCAGCGCCAGCTCCACGGTTACGATCTTTCGCTTCAATTCCTTGATGCCGGGAGATGCCTCGTCACTGAACTCGTCCATCCGCTCGTATTCGCGCCTCACCTCGCGCTCGATCTGAGTCAGGATGCCCCAGACAGCAGGGTCGGGTTCTAGTTTTTGCCGTTGGCGAAGCATGGTGGCCGCCAACCGACGCTCCACCACCGCCTCCAGCGTGTCTGCGCTCGTTCCTTGGCCAGCGAGACCGTAGGCAATTCCTCCACCGCCAGCGGAGACGAGCGTTCCCGCCGTCAAGAGGCCACCGATCATGCCGCCCGGGCCGAATGTGGCCAAGGCGCTGGTCAGCGCAGCGGCACCAGCCAGACCGGGCGCGGCAGCCAGCGCCAGGCCACCCGTCGCGACGACGAGGGCCGCGGCCCCGACACTCAAGGCACCCCACTTGATCCAGTTGACGCCACGTCCTGGAGTCAGTTCAGTGCGGGCTTCCTTTGCTGCCTCGAAGACGTCCAGGCCGTATTGGGAGCCGAGTCCCATTTCGGCCGTGAGGTCCTTCATGGCCGCTTGCCATTTGTCCCGAGGTAGGTCGATCTCATAGGGACGAATGACGTTCTCTGCTGCCAGGACCGTAAGGAGCACGACTGCGTCCTCCTTCGTGCGGTGACGGCTCGGGAGCGGCTCAACGAGCGGTGCAGTGATATCGCTCGCATCGAAGGCGAGCCGAGTTACTTCACCCGGAACCGATTTTCCTGCTTCCTGGTTACGAACAACAATTTCCTGGACCGCATCGGCTTGAACCCGTCGCACGGCTCCCGTGAACCTGTCGAGTTCGTCGCCCTTCAGCTGATGTCTCATCAGATGGGCATAGCGAAGGGCCAACATGACAAGCGATTCGGCTGGATCGAGGGGCACGTCCACGCCGAGCTCGCGAATCGAGACTTCGCGGGACGCCGATCCATGGAGAGCAAAACCGATTGCCGTCCCTACTGCCTCCGATTGCAGGTATTCCTTCGCGAGGTGCCCCTGAATGAGGTCCTTCGTGGTCTCGATTCTGAAGTCGACCAGCCACGGTATGACGGACGAGAGTCCGCGGTGGGCAGCGATCGGGTCAGACACATTCCAAAAATTGACCCACCACGACAAGCTGGTCGGTGGCTCCCGCAGGGTCTCTTTCAACTTGTCGACGTCGAAGGCGCCGTTGGCAAGGGGGCTGCCAATCGTCACCATTCCCGCGACCTCGAGACCAGCTGGCAGACGCCGAAGAAGATCTGCCGCAATGACCGATCCGAGGCTGTGGCCTACGATCACGAGTCGCCCCGATGCCGGCAAACTAGCGAGAATCCGGTTGAGGACCTGGGCTCGGATCTGTGGTCTCGTGAGGTAGTTGTGAGCCTGTTGAAAGAAGGGTGCAGCAATCCCAACACCTACTGCAGCATCGAGTCCCGGAATGCCTTGTCCACGCTCGTGCCTGCCCAGTCGAGATTCGATTGCTCCCATTCGGGCCTCAAACGCGCGGCGGTTCTGGCGGGCCGCGTCACGAGCCGGAGCCTTGAGCGTGACGTCTGGGATGTCTTCCTTGACGTCCCAGTCTTTCAACGCATGCGCATATTTAGGCGCGATGATCCGCGCATCCTCAAGAGCCGGATAGCCCAGCTGCTCGAGAGTTTTTGAGAGGGTTACTCGCCAGTTATCATCTTTGTCGCCTTTTCCTACGCCGTGCAGGAAAAGCAGGATTGGTGCAGTGGTCACAGTCGATTCCGTTCGGGTCAGGTCGGTGTGATGCATCAGCTTGAGGTTCGGGCTCAGGCGTAGGACTTAATGACGCTGCGGATCGCATCCGCGTGTTCATAGATGCCGTCGAGGGACTCGATAGCGTGTTTGGTTTCGACTTTCTCCGCATCGAAGACGCCGAGGTACTTCTGCTTCTTGCCGTTAAAGTGCAGGCGCGCGATCGGCTTGCGGTTGTTGTCGTCGAGCAGGACGGCGAAGTAGGACTTCGCGTCGCGGTGCACGATGCGCTCCGGCTTGACCTCGCTGCAGGCGATTGCCTTGACGATCTGGTACCCCTCGAGCTCTTCGAGGGTGGTCTCCGTCTCGGTGTCCCGATCGAGGTCGGCTTCGACGACGGCTTCGCTACTCACGGCGCCCGCGGGGGCTTCGGCCGGCATCGACGGAAAATTAGGGGAGCCCAGCGCGGTCTTCAGACGGTCGTTCACCTGGTCGTTCAGGAACTGCTTCGATGCCTTGACCACGAGCGGCGTGAACTGGTCGCGGACCTTCTGAGTGAACGAGCCCTCGTAGACGCGGGTCGTGACGAACTTGATCCAGTCGTCGGAGGGGTCACGGAACTGGGCTGCTATGGCTCGCTTCAGCTGGCCGACGTACTTCAGCTCCTCCGCCGCACTGATGACTGAGTCGAGGTCGAAGACATCCTTCGTCAGCTTGCTGAGCTCGGGGAGGAGCGTCTCGTCGATGTCGGACAGGTCGAGCACGAGGAATGGCTTGTCGTCCATGCGGTTCGGCTTGTCGAGATCCGTGTAGAAGTGGTAGCTCTCGCCGTTCGTCAACACGGCGATTCGAGCGTTCGTCACGGCGAAGTAGCGGAACAGCTGTGATGCATGTTCGATTCGCAGGGGCTCGGTCGACTTCTTGCACTCGATCAGGATCTGGACTTCGCCGTCGCGCATGATGGCGTAGTCGATCTTCTCGCCCTTCTTCACGCCGACGTCGGCTGTGAACTCGGGTACCACCTCAAGTGGGTTGAAGACGTCGTAGCCGAGGATGGTCGAGATGAACGGCATGATGAACGCGTTCTTCGTCGCTTCTTCGGTCTGAATGGCTTCGCGCTGGTTCTTGACCTTCAGCGCAAGTGCGGCGAGTCGCTCGGCAAACTCCATCGTTGTCCCCCTGTTGTGACGGTTTCTCAAGAGACTAGGGGACGCGAGAACTGCTCACTGACGTATCCGCTTTCGACGATGCGCCCCATTCGGGGGACAGTCTGTGTCAGTTGTTCAGTGGACTGGTTCGCATGAAGCCACCCGAGGTTCCGCCGTCGATCTTACGAACTGGTGGAGCCCCCCGACCATGTCTCGCGGAGCCAGGGTCACGTCCACACGAACCGACTGAACCACCACGGTGGAAAGTGCGATCGACGTGCGTTGCCCCGGCAGGGCCGCCGTATCGGCGACGTAGATGAGTGTCCCCTTATCCAGGCCCAAAACGGTGCAATAGGCGAGCATCTGGTACAGGTCCTCAACTCTGAGTGAACCGATCTTGTACTTGGCATCGACCACCACGGCGGGGACGCCGCCGACGAGATGGACGAAGTCGGGGCGAATGGGCTGTTTGCGTTCACGGTCGAGGTGCGTCGGGTACTGGCCGACGCTGACGCCGGTCGAGACCGCGGCGAACGACTCCGTCAGCGCCGCCGTGACGAAGCCCTCGAACGCTTCGGCCATGTTGACCACGAACGACGCGACCGCCTCACCGCCAGCGGTCGTCGACGGCGCGACACGGGCGAGGATCAGCTCGGCGAAGCGCACCGCTGGTTGGTACCGCTCGTTCAGGCGGGTGGGCTGCCACGACGGCAAACCCGCGCCCGGGCGTACCAGCGAGGCGTCTACGAGACGGGACTCGAGGTGGACCAGGCGGTGCCGCGCCTCCTTGGTGAGGCGGGGGAGCGTGAGCAGGAGGCGGGCCGCCGCCCGCAGGAGCTGGTTCTCGGCGATGTCGACCGTGTAGTCGTCGACGGTGAGCTCGACGGGCAGGAGCTGGCCGCCTCGGCGGGACATCTGGTCGGAGAAGCGGATGCGCCCTCGGATCGCGACGGCGGTCTCGTCGAGACGACGGTAGCCCTGGAGGACGCCACGGCCGAGGGCCCGCTCCATGAGGCGAGCGTAGGTCTCGGCGACGGCCGGGAAGAGGTCGTCGCCCGTGCCGTCGACCTCGTCAGGTCGGAAGCCCGGGTCGGCGGCGTAGCCGAGCATGAACAGGACCGATGAGAACGGTGCCTTGGGCTGGACCACGATCTCGTGGCCGTCCACGGCGACGGCGCCGACTCGATTGAGCTGCGGCTTCACCTGCGGGCCGGCCGAGGTGATCTTGGACTCGAGCAGCCCGGTGTCACACGCTCGCTCGATGACCTCGGCATCGAAGGGAGCGGGTGACCAGCCACTGTTCTCGGGGAGATCGAGTCGGGTCATGCGGGTGCCGTCTCGGGCAACTCGTCACCCACCTCGAGGGTGCCACCGGCGTCGACGACTCCGGGTTCGAGCGCGGCGAGGCCGAACCGGGCCCGAACCTCGGCGCGGGACATGCGGCCGTAGTAGTGCTCGTCGAGGAGGGGCAGGATGTCGTGCTCCCAGATGCGTTCGAGCCCGCGCGCGGTCCGGGCCGAGGAGCCCATCAGGTACGACGGTCCGATCTGGAAGTCGCGGTCGGTGTCGCCGATGCGGTCGTTGAGCTGGCGGAGCAACGCCCCGCGGCTGACGTCGTGTTCTCGCGCAGCGGACCAGCGGTCGATCAAGCCGCGAACGGGCTCCTCGGCCGGGTGCAGCTCGACGAAGGCGAACCGGCGCCGGATCGCCGCGTCGACCAGTGAGATCGATCGGTCGGCGGTGTTCATGGTGCCGATGACGAACAGGTTCTCGGGGAGGCGGAAGTCGTCCTCCGGGGAGTACTGCAGCGAGACCTTCGCATCGCGGTACTCGAGCAAGAGATAAAGCTCGCCGAAGACCTTGGCGATGTTGGCCCGGTTGATCTCGTCGATGATCAGGACGTGCGGCACTGACGGGTTCGCGGCGGCAGCTTCGGCGAGGAGGCGGACGGGGCCGGGGGCGAGTCGGAACGTCGCGGTGCCGTTGTCGTCGACGGTGGGGCGGAAGCCCTCGAAGAAGTCCTCGTAGGAATACGACGGGTGGAACTGGACGATCTTGACGGCGCCGCCGGGGGCGACGAAGTCGGCGAGAGCCCGCGCGAGGTAGGTCTTGCCGGTGCCGGGAGGGCCGAAGAAGATCAGCTGGCGGCGCTCGTCGAGGAGCTCGATGACGTCGGTGAGCCAGGCGCGGTCGTAGTGGAGGCGCGCGGCGAACTCTGGTGTGGCCTCGGGGAGGGCCACGGGGCCCGGAGGCGTGGGATCGTTCAGCAGGTAGTGGGCGTCAGAGATGGTGGAGTTGCTCGCCAGGAGGTCGAGAACAGCGTGGGGCACGTCGGCTTCTGCGACGGGCGGCCACCAGGTGACGGGGCGCTCGCCTCCTTCGGTGAGGTCACCGATGACGCCGACGTGGATGGACTGGTCGTCGTTCACGAACACCTGGTCTCCGGACTGCATGGTCACGTAGAAGGTGGTGGCGGCGTCGATCTGAGCAAGGACGTCCTCGATGGGTCGCCGGCCTGCTCCTGCGCGGAGGGCGGCATCGCGGATGGATCGGCGTTCGACGGGCTCGCCCGGGTCGAAGTCGAGAGCCGGGGCGACCAAGGGCCGGCCAGGGATGGCGGCGGGAATGGCCCAGCCGTGCCGTTCGATGACCGCCTTGGGCGCTCGCCACTCCTCACGCCAAGGTGACGTGTACCAGTCGATGTCGAGATGACCGTCGGGGTCGAGGCGGTCACGGAGGGCGAGCAGGTCGCGGTCGACGTCACCGGAAGGATCGATCAGGGCCGCGCCGAAGGCCTCGTGGATCGACTGTTTGTCGGCTGCCGAGACGATGCGCTCGAAGTAGGTCGGCCAGACCAGGGCGAGGAGCGAATTGCGGATCGGAGCGCCGTCGTCGCCGACTTCCCGGGCTCGAGCGCGGAACGCCCACGGATCGTCGAGTGCCTCTTCTCGGGCGTCCTCGGCGAGACCGTCCCAGAGCGCGATGAAGCGGCAGAGCCACTGCACGTGCTGGGGGATCTGCTGGTTGAAGCCCTGCCCGCCGTTGAAGACGCCGAGCGTGTGGAGGGCGTCGACGACCTGCTCGGGCACGGGCGGCTTGTCGTCGAGGACATCGAGGACGTCCTGAAGCAGTCTTCGCTTGGTCTGCGGGAGGACATTGACGAGAGGGAGGCGCTGGACGAAGCAGAGTTCGGCGGCGAGCAGGACGACGGCGCGGGGCTGGCCCGCGAGCTGTTGGACGAGCCGGTCGCGGAACGTGCCGTCAGTCGAGGCTGCGTCCATGGCACGGTCGAGGGCTCGGGCTGTCTCGGCGGTCCACGTGACGACACCGCTGTCGAAGACAGAGCCCTCACCGCGCAAGCCGGGCCCGAGCACCAGGCGGGCGGCTTCGGAGATGGCCTGTCGTTCGGCGCGGCCGGTGCGACCGGGTTTGTCATCCGGAGTGGCGGGGGAGACCGGGTCGGTAGCCCCACGGATGGCGGCGCAGTCGGAACACCAGCCGGGGTCGGTCTGTAGGCGGAGCTCGACGTCGGGAGCGTTGCGCCACGCCGCTAGGGTCTCGTCAGGCGACCACGTGCGGACGGGTGTTCCGACACCGTGCGCGCACCCGGGCAGGTGGAGCTTTCCAGAAGGGGCCTCTTCGTAGCAGTCGGGCGCCGTGGCGAGGCCCCACTCGACTCCGGCGAAGGTGCGCGTCGAACCGGGGACGCGACCGCGGGCGCCGGGAGCTGAGCTCTTGACGTCGAAACCGAGACGTCGGAGGACGGATTGGGCTCTGCTTGAGACGAAGTCGTCCTTGGTGAGCCCAGTTGCGACCGCGAGGACCTGTTTGACCGGGAATCGACGGCCCGCGATCTCGACCCAGTAGGTGGTCACCGGCTCGGGGGTGCGCGTCGCGAAGTCGGCCTCAATGTCTTCCTTCGTCAGCTCGTACGTCGACGCGTTGATCGTCACCTGCATTGCATCCCCCTTGATCGTGCTTGTGATTCTGCCGGAGTCAAGCCGCCTCAAGTGACGCATGAGTACGTGTCGACCAGCTATGCGTCGAATCGATCATGGGCTTGAGCGCGTACCTCCGGTCTCGCCGACTATGCGAGGGCAAGGGAGTGTGGTGTGAACAGCAACGGTGCCCGCTAGCAAGCCAGGAGGGGCTAGCGGCTACTACTGGGGTGCGCCGAATCGCAGTGTCGAATGGGCACGAGTTCTCGCGTCTCACCGGCATCGCCTTGAGGCCGTCTCGTAATGATCAGAAAAAGCATGCTTGACCCGTGCCCACGCGACCGCGAGGCTGCAGATATGGCCAAGCGCGTAGAGACCGGATGTCGTGACTGCCGGAAATGCACAAACAGTGCCGCGGCAAATCTGGGGCGAAACACGGGACGTGCAGGCGCAGCAGTCCTGACAGTCGGAATCTCAGAACTAGCGATGGGATTCACGAAGAACTGCCGTGTGTGTGGGCACAAACTGTCACTTCATGAGGGTGCCCAAGCCGCCACGGTTCAGCCGGCCGTAGCAGTCCAACAGATACACCCGCAGATACCTCAGGCTGGGCCGCCGTCTGGCTGGTACGTCGAAACGCCGGGCATGCTCCGTTGGTGGGATGGCCAGCAGTGGACTGAGCACAGACGTCCGGCGGACGCGACCTGAACCTCGGTCGGAAAGTCACGCTCGAGACCGAGTCACATCAGGCGCGTGGCCGGTACGTCGTCGCGACGGCGCCGGAGGCGAGGTCGTGGCGGGCGGTCGGGGTGAGGTCGAGGGGGCGGGGGAGGCCGGCGAGGAGGTAGGGGCCGTGGCCGGCGACCCAGGGGTAGACGGTGAACTCGTACTCGTCGACCAGGCCCCAACCGACGACGTCGGTGGCGAAGGTGGAACCTCCGAGACGGAGCGGGCCGCCGGGACGGCTCTTCAGCTCGCGCACCGCCTCACGCACGTCACCGCCGAGCAGCTCGGCGTTCCAGTCGACGCTCTCGAGCGTCGTCGACGCCACGTACTTCGGGATCTCGTGGATGGTCCGCGCGAAGGGCTGCATCCAGTCGGGGAACGCGTCGGAGGCGGGCGGACGCCAGGACTGCTCCATCAGCTCGTAGGTGACCCGGCCCAGCAGCAGACCGTCGGCCTGCGTGAGAGCCTCGGCGGCGAGATGGTGGACCTCGGCATCCGGCCGGCCCTCACGGTGGTCGATGCAGCCGTCGAGCGTGACGTTGATGGAGTAGATGAGCGTCCTCATGCCGGGGAGGTTAGCCCCGCGAGGGAGGCGCCGCCAGAGGCGTGGTTCTTACCGTCCGCCAGCCCAGTGCGTCGGCCGCGTGAAGCTCTCGGGCAGGAGCGTCACCGCATCGCCCCGCGCGCTGTTCACCTGCATCTGCGTCAGGTAGATCGCCCCCGCCAGGTCCGCCCCACCGAGCTCGGCGTCGCGCAGATCGACACCGAGCAGGTCGCAGCGGTCCAGGACGGCCCCGCGCAGGTCCGCCGCGATCGCGATGCTGCCGCGGAGCGTCCGACCCCGCAGATCTGCCCCGGCCAGGGCCGCACCCATCAGGTCGCTCCCCGGCTCGAGCGTCGGCCCCTTGGCTCTCGACCGCCGAGGATTCGCGGGCACGGACGCCCGGGCCGCCTCACTCGCCTGCACCAACAGCGCGCGCGCCGCGTCGTACTCGGCGTCGACGTCGAGGGCGGCCAGCTCGTCGGGGGTGCCGTCGGTGAGGCTCCGGACGTGATCGAAGGCGGCGAGCCACGGGGCCGGGTCTGGGGTGGTGGCGGTGCGGCGGCGGCCGTGCTCGGCCGCCTGTGCGCGCTCGCCTTCGCGTGCGCGCTCGCGCTCGACCAGCGTGATCGCCTCGTCGAGGTACCAGAGCAGCTCGTGCAGCCTCCGCACGAGCGGGAACGTCGAGAACATCGCCTCACGCGTCGCGGGGTCGTCACGCCACGATCGCCCGGCGAACGTCTCCCGACTGACCTTCTGCCCCGCCCCGAAACAGTCGAACACCGTGCAGCCCTTGAACCCACGATCCCGCAACTGCGGGTGGATGCGGCATCCGTCGTGCTCGTCGAGGTTCGTGCACGGGTCACCGGCCGGCTTGTCGAACGGGAAGTCCGCGCTCTTCGTGAACGCCAGCGCGACGCAGCACAGCCCGAAGCAGTTGGCGCAGTCGGCTCCGAGGTCGGCGCGTCGGCCCAGCTCGATCCGGGTGCGGGTGCTCATCGCGTCAACGCTAACGGGCGCGGCGGGCCGGGGCGATCAGACAGGGGCGGATCATTTGTCCCACACCGGGACAGCAGGGAGGCCCCGAGCCGCCCGCTCATCGGTGACGAGTTCGGTGATGAGCGCGGTCTTGGCGGCTGTGTAGGCGCGTCCGTCGTCGAGGCCGGCCAGCGCCTCCTTCAGGGTCGCGTAGCGCTGTCGCGCGACCGGGTCGCGCCGCAGGCGGTCGCGGAACAGTCGCTGGTGACAGGCGTCCCACTGGTCGGGGCGGAAGATGTGGAGGATGTGCGTGCGTCGCGGTCCGTCCCGCCGGACGTAGACCGCGTGGGTCTTGGGGCCTGTTGCGTGTCGTTCGTAGCCGAGGTCGGTCAGGGCGGCGCCCAGGCGGAACGGGTCGGTGCCGGGAGACGTGCGGGCGGCGACGTCGATGATCGGCTTCGCGAGGAGGCCGGGGACGGCCGTGCTGCCGATGTGCTCGAAGGCGTCGACCCGGGTGCCGAGGGCGGTCGTCAGCCGCTCGGCCTCACAGCGGTAGTCGTCGGCCCAGGTTGGGGAGTGCGGCTGCAGATCGACCATCGGGGCGATCGTACGGGGTGTCACTCTCGGCGGCGCGGGGTCGAGTGGTCCCGGATCGTCGTTCGCAGGGAGGGGAAGGACGATTCGGGACCACTCGATGACCGGTGGGGCGAGCGTGGGCCGACCCGCGCCTCCTAGGGTGTCGTCGGGCGGAGGTCGGCGAGGGGGCGCGACCAGGCGACCTCGCGGGCGAGCTGGCCGGAGGCTCGGAAGAGTTGCACCTGGTGCGTGTCGGGGAGGGCCGCGGCGAGGGCGTCGCGGTCGGCGGGGGCGAAGCCGAGCTGCTGCCAGAACGGTCCGGAGCGGCGGGAGAAGAGCCAGGCGTGGCGGGCTCCGTGAGTGGCCGCGTCGGCCAGGGCGTGGCGGGCGAGCCGGGAGCCCGCGCCGCGCGCGCGGGCGGCGGGGGCGAC
>NZ_JACYNS010000066.1:0-14389 GCF_014839405.1 Frigoribacterium sp. CFBP 13605
CGCGCCCGACCCGCTCGAGCTCGCCCGCGTGCCCCGCGAGCCGAACCCGGTCGCCGTGGGCCTCGCGGCGCACGTGGCCGACGTCGACCCGCTCGACCGCACCCCCGACCAGACGGCCATCGCCCTCGCGGCGTCGGCCATCGACTACCACCGCCGCGAGGCCAAGACGTTCTGGCAAGAGCACTTCGACCGCCTCCGCAACCCGGTCGACGACTGGGCCGACACCCGCGACGTGTTCGTGGTCGAGACGGCGTCGGTCGAGCGCGAGTGGCAGAAGCTGCCCCGGGCCCGCAAGCTCAGCCGCGAGGTGCGGCTGCGCGGCCGCCTCGCGCCCGGCAGTCGCCTGGGCGAAGGAGGCGCGCCCTACGCCGTCTACGACGCCCCCGTCCCGCCCGGGGTCGCCTCGCTCGGCCCCGGGCTGCGGGGTGCCGTCGGGTCGACGGTGGTCGAGGCCGGCCCGAACGGCGACCGGCACGAGGTCGTGCTGCTCGAGCGCGTCACCGGCGACGACGACCGGCACGACGCGTTCCCGGTCGCGCTGACGCCCGCCGCGCCTCCCCGGGCCACTCCGCAGCCCGAGGCGATCGCCGAATGGGGTGGGCACGTGCTCGACGCCCTGCCCGAGATGCTGCCCGACCCGGCGTTCGACCTGCTGCGGCGGCAGCCGCCGCGTCGGCGGTCGGGTGGCGGGCCCGCACCCGTGGTCGGGAACGACACCGTCTCGGCCGTCGTCGAGACCCTGCTCGACCTCGACCGCTCGTACCTCGCCGTCCAGGGCCCTCCCGGCACGGGCAAGACCTACGTCGGTTCGCGGGTCGTCGCCCGGCTGGTGCGTGAGCACGGCTGGCGTGTCGGGGTCGTCGGGCAGTCGCACGCCGTGGTCGAGAACGTCCTGCGGGCGGCCATCACGGCCGGGGTCGATCCCGAGCGCGTGGGCAAGGTGCCGAAGTCGGGCACGACCGCTGAGCAGGCCGACGAGCAGCCCTGGCGTGCCCTGAAGTCCGGCGGCGAGGCCGCGTTCCTCGCCGAGGCCGACGGTGGGGCGGGCGGTGCCGGGGTCGACGGCGGCGGGCAGGCCGTGGGGGCCGTGTTCGGGGCGACGGCCTGGGGGTTCGCCAACGCCGACAAGGTGGCCCGCGCCTCCCTCGACCTGCTGGTCGTCGACGAGGCCGGGCAGTTCTCGCTCGCCTCGACCGTGGCGGCCTCGGTCGCCGCGACGCGGTTGCTGCTGCTCGGCGACCCGCAGCAGTTGCCGCAGGTCAGCCAGGGCAGCCACCCCGAGCCGGTCGACGAGTCGGCCCTCGGCTGGTTGGCCGACGGCCACGACGTGCTTCCGGCCGAGTACGGCTACTTCCTCGCCACCACCTGGCGCATGCATCCGGAGCTGTGCGCCCCGGTCAGCGAGCTGTCCTACGGCGGGGCCCTGACCGCCCATGCCTCCGACCGCCGGCTCGAGGGCGTAACACCCGGCCTCCACGTCGAACCGGTGACGCACGTCGGCAACACGACCTCGTCGGTCGAGGAGGCCCGGGCGGTCGTCGAGATCGTGCGGTCGGTCGTCGGCCTCGACTGGTCGGACGCCGACGGCACCCGGCCCCTGACCGCGGCCGACGTCATCGTCGTCGCGCCGTACAACGCCCACGGCGCCGTGCTGCGCGAGCACCTCGACGCGGCCGGCTTCGACGAGACGCCCGTCGGCACGGTCGACTTGTTCCAGGGGCAGGAGGCCGTCGTGGCCGTCGTCTCGCTGGCGGCGTCGAGTGCCGCCGACATCCCGCGCGGGCTGGACTTCCTGCTGATGCCGAACCGGTTGAACGTGGCCTTGTCGCGGGCGAAGTGGGCGGCGTTCCTGGTGCACTCCCCGCTGCTCGCGACGGGGTTGCCCACCTCGATCGCGGGGCTCGGGCTGCTGAGCGGGTTCCTGCGCCTGACCGGGCAGGGCCAGCCGGCCGTCGAGGGCTGAGCCGGTCCGTGCGGTCGGACTAGCGGACGGGGCGCCGCGTCAGCACCTCGGCGCCGTCCTCGGTGATGGCGATCGTGTGCTCGCTGTGGGCCGTCCGGCAGCCCGTCGCGCTGCGCAGCGTCCAGCCGTCGGCGTCCGTGACGAGCTCGTCGGTGTCGGTCATCACCCACGGTTCGAGCGCGAGCAACAACCCGGGCCGCAGGCGGTAGCCCCGCCCCGGGCGCCCGGTGTTCGAGACGTGCGGGTCCTGGTGCATGGTCGAGCCGATGCCGTGGCCGCCGAACTCGACGTTGATCGGGTAGCCCGCGTCCGACAGCACCGAGCCGATCGCGTGCGACAGGTCGCCGATGCGCGCCCCCGGCCCGGCCGCCGCGATGCCGGCCTCGAGCGCCCGCTCGGTCGTCTCGATCAGGCGGACGCTCTCGGCCGGACGCGAGTCGCCCACGACGAAGCTCACCGCCGAGTCGGCCGCCACCCCGTCGAGCACGACGGCGAGGTCGAGCGTCAGCAGGTCGCCGTCGACGAGTCGTCGGTCGTGCGGCAGCCCGTGCAGCACGGCGTCGTTCACGGCCGTGCAGACGTAGTGGCCGAAGGGACCCCGGCCGAACGACGGCGCGTAGTCGACGTAGCACGAGACCGCCCCGGCCTCGTCGATCATCGTCTGGGTCCACGAGTCGACGTCGAGCAGGTTCGTGCCGACGGTCACCCGGTCGCGCAGCGTCTGCAGGATGGTGCCGACGAGTGCGCCGGTCGCCCGGGCCCGTTCGATCTCGGAGGGGTTCAAGATCTCGATCATGGGTGTCCTGCCGTTCGCGTGCCGAAGATCATCCCGGTAAAGGTATCCCACTCGGGCCTTCGGCGCACTACGCTCGGGGCATGGTCCGTCTGCCGCTCACGCCCGCCGAGATCGAACGCGGTCGCCGCCTCGGGGTGCTGCTGAGGCAGGCCCGTGGCTCCCGGCCGATGCTGCAGGTCGCCCTGGACGCCGGGCTGTCGCCCGAGACCCTGCGAAAGATCGAGACCGGTCGCGTGGCGACGCCGGCCTTCTCGACCATCGCCGCGATCGCCGCTGTCGTCAGCATCTCGCTCGACGACGTCTGGGCCGAGATCACGCGCGACGGAGCCGGGGGAGCAGCGGACGCACCGTCCGTCGTCGACGCGGCCCGCGCCTCCTGACCCCGTCGGGGTGTCGCTCACGTGCCGGGGCGAGCGTCCCGTCGTGACGGCTCGGTCACCCGAGGAGGCGCGGTGTCAGCCCTGCGGGCGCGCCAGCGACCCGAGGTCGAGCCGGGTCGAGACCTCGTGCCAGACGGCGTCGGCGAGTTCGTCGGTCGAGCGGTCGGCGTCGACCGTGACGACGACCTCGTCGGCCTGCTCGATGGCCTCGGCGTAGCGTTCGCGGGCTGCCCGGAGTCGCTCGTCGACCTCGAACCGGTCGGTGGTCGTGCGTCCGCTGGCGAGGCGCTCGAGGGCGACCTCGGGCGAGACGTCGAGGTAGATCGTCAGGTCGGGCAGCATCAGGTCGGTGCTGATGGAGTTCGACGAGGCGATCCAGTCGCTGCCCACGTCGGACGCCTGGTAGGCCTGTGACGACAGGTGGTACCGGTCGCAGAGGACGGTCGTGCCCCGCTCGACGATGCCGAGCATGCCGTCGTGGGCGTTCGTGATGTGGTCGAGGCGGTCGGCGACGAAGAGCGACGCGATGACGCGGTCGTCCAGGTCGACCCGGCGGTTGAAGCCGTTGCGGATCAACGTGCCGACGGGGCCGGTGGTCGGCTCGGCCGTCTGGTGCACCGGCACCCCCGCGTCCTGGAGACGGGCGGCGAGCAGGCGCGCCTGCGTCGACTTGCCCGACCCGTCGATGCCCTCGAACACGATGAACGCCCCACGGGCTGCCTGATCCGTCACCCGGCGAGCCTATCGATCGTCGCCCCCGTCGCGGGACGGACCGCGACGCGGACGTGTGCCGACGGAGGCAGCCCCAGGAGGCGCGGTGAGGTCCCCGATCCCGCCCTCGACGTCTCCGGTCAGCACACGGTGGTGAACGATGCAGGGTGCGCGGTCACCGGTGATCGGTGCGGGGCTGAGTGGTGACGACGTGAGTCGTAGCGCTGCCCTCCGCGCCTGCAGGGTGACCGGGATGACCGCCGGTCGCGGTTCGTGCTCGCCCCGGTGACGTCTACCGACTCACCGCGCAGGTCAGTTCTGCAGTTCGGCCTCCCAGTTGGTCTTCTGGATCTCGACGTCGAGTTCGCGGAGGTCCTTGGCGACGGCGTCGGCACGGTCCCGCAGCTCGGCGACCGGGAGGGCCGAGAACATCCGTAGCTCGCTGCGGAGCTGGCGGTAGCCGCCGGAGGCGCCGCGGGCCGCGTCGGAGGCGGTCACGAGCAGGGCGTGGGTGGCGCGCAGGGTCTCGCGGCGGGCCAGGGCAGCGGTCATCGTGCTGCCGTCGGCGAGGGTCGTGCGGGCGTTGGTGAGGTTGATGCGCACGACGAGCGACTCGAGGGCGGCGAGGGTGTCGACCGCCTGGCGCAGCAGCTCGGCGGCGTCCTCGGTGGGCTCTTCGCCCTCCTGGTAGCGGGCGTTCGCGGAGACGCGGTCACGCAGCTGGTCGACCCGGCGCTGGGCGTCGGACCGTTGCAGGAGGGCTTCGGCGAGCTTCATGATGAGAAATCCTACGCACGTCGGGTGCGCGGCGCGTCGTGCGTGTCGCCGGCGCCCGGTCGCCGGTCGTTCATCGGGACACTCGCGAGCGGCCGCTTAGGACGCCCGAGGTCAAGTGGCGTCTGGCCTGCGGATTCGAGTATGCCTGTCCCGCAAAAATGCCCGGTGACGGGGGTCTAAACGCTACAGTCGTCGGATGCTCATCGGATACGCCCGCGTCTCGACCTCGGGGCAGGATCTCGCAGCACAACGTGATGGTCTCGCAGCGCTCGGTGTTGACGATCAACACGTGCATGTTGACCACGGCCTCTCGGGCACGACTCGAGCCAGGCCGGGGCTCCGCGAGGCGCTGGCCGCGTGCCGTGCCGGCGACGTCCTGGTGGTGACAAAGCTCGATCGTCTCGCTCGGTCACTTCGAGATGCGACGGACATCGCGGACGAGCTGACGAAGAAGGGTGTCGCCCTGAACCTCGGGGGAGCGGTCTACGACCCCACCGATCCGGTCGGCCGGCTCCTGTTCAACGTCCTCGGCATGGTCGCCGAGTTCGAGGCGGACCTGATCCGGGCCCGCACGCGGGAGGGCATGGCGATCGCCAAGGCCGCGGGCAAGCTCCGCGGTCGCAAGCCCAAGCTGACTGCTTCACAGGAGAAGCACCTCGTGCAGCTGCACCGCACCGGCGCCCACACTACGAGCGAGATCGCAGAGCTCTTCGGTGTCGCTCGCTCGACGGTCTATCGGGCCATCCAGCGGGCCGGTCAAGCATGATCGCGGACTCCATTCCATGGCGACAGCAACTCTGGGCCTCCTCGATCTATCTTGAAAAGCGTGCTGCGTCGCGACGCTGGACGGAACGCACGTCGTATTTGGTCGAGCGAGATCTCATGAACGGGATGTTTGCCATCCGTCGCCTTATGGAGTCTGCGAAGACATCGTCGAACATTCCGCGCGAGAGGGTGTCCTGTGGGGTGACCGCGCTTGCCGGCCGGGTGCCGCAGATTTACGACCGCTGGGCATTTTGGGAGCACTACGACGTGGACTCGAAGCAGCAAACACAGCTCACGGTTAGGGAGTTGGTCTCGCTTTTTATCCATTCGTTCGTGCTGGACTTCTACCCGACGTCTGACGATGGCCCAGCGATGATCTGGGTTGTCTCAGACCGTGACAGGCATAAACGCCTGTATTCCATGTCCTTCGAGCAAGTCATCAATCTCTTCCGCCGGATCGGCTCGGAGGACGTCGTCTTCCGAGCGGGGGTTTTCGACGAGACGGCTGTGCGTCTGTCCCAACACGACATGGTCGACGCAGGCTTTGCGAAGTACGACCCGTTTCCCGTGGCCACTAACTCGTCGGCGAGCCTCGATGCACTCCGGCATGCCTTTCCGCACCTCAACTGGTTGGCAGGCTCGTAGGCAGCAAGGTAGAGCGGGAGCCCGTCACACATGACCACCCGATCGGCCGCAACGTTGGGGGCGATCGGCAGCGCCTGAGACCGTGGACCATGCGGCACGCGCCGGGGTCGTGGCTTGGTTCCCCGGATGTCCGATAGCCGATCCCTGGCCGCACCCTCTTTGTGCGCTTCCGTAGAACGTGCGTCGTCGCAATCCTTCAGTTGGTTATGGAGCGGGGATCGGTGCCGGCGAAGACGGTGGGGTAATTGTCGAGCCAGGTCCAGCGGCTCGAGGGCCAGCTGATGACGGCTGCTCGCCCAGCGACGTCGCTCAGGGGAACGAAGCCTTCCCCGGGTTTGTCACGGTTGTAGCGGGAATCTCTCGAGTTGTACCTGTTGTCGCCCATGACCCAGAGGGAGCCATCGGGGACCGTGACGGTGAAGTCATCACGGGAAGCGCGGGTTTCGTCGGGGAGAACGGTGATGTATGGCTCATCGAGGGGGACGCCGTTGACGCTCATGTGCCCGAAATCGTCGCAACAGGTCACGGTGTCTCCGGGCAGGCCAATGACGCGCTTGATGAGATATCCGGTGCCGTCATGGGGTGCCAACCCGATGGTGGAGAGCACTTTGTCAACTGGTCCCGTGGCAGGGGTTGCGGCTTCGAGAGGGCTGAGCCAGCCGCCGGGGTCTGCGAAGACGACGACGTCTCCGCGGTGCAGGGGCACAAGTCCTGGAACGAGTTCGTTGACAATCACGCGGTCGTTAATTTCGAGGGTGTGCTCCATCGACCCCGAGGGGATGTAGAAGGAGCGCACGAGGTAGGTCTTGACCAGGAAAGAGAGGACGAGGGCTGCGAGGAAGATGACGAGCACGTCACGCAGGAACCGCCAGATTGATCGCGGGCGTCGGCCGGCAGTGTTGAGGGCCGTTGGCATGGAGACAACGTACTGGGCGGAGCCCCCTCATTCGGTGCCCGATAGGCGATCGCCAACTTGTCTCGATGTGGCGGCACCGCAGGCCGCACGGCTGTAAGTCGTAGGCGCGCTACCGTGACCCCATGGCACGTCCATCTCGCCCCACTCGGTGGGCGTTAGTTCTCAGTGGCCTGACCGTCGCAGCACTCGTCGTCTGCGCTATCGCAACCGTCAGGGCCGGGTGGTTCACACCGGTCTTTCCCTGGCCAGTGCCTGAGGGGACGGAGATCGTCCAGACGAAGCAGCAGTTCGAGTCGGCGCTCAATGCGCAGCGTGTGGGACGGGTAGCCGCGGTTGCAGCGGTCGTCTCGGCTCTTGGCGTGGCTGTCGTTACGTTCGTTCGTCGAAAAGCCCGGCGCGCCCGATAGCTGATCGTCTGGCGGGCCCAGGGGGCCTCACCCAGAAGCTAAGAGAGGATGTTCCGAACAGACGCCAGGCTTTGTCCGCTCGCAATCGCGATGGCTCCTTCCGAGACTCCCGCGTTTGCCGCCTCGCGGATCAGGGCGACCCAGCTCGGCGGGAAGCTCGCCGCCGGATTCTTCCTGCGGCGTAAATCCTCTGTTGCTGAGGCCAGTCATGCCAAGGCGTCGTCGGCAGCGATATTTACAGCAGGAGCAGTGCCCTCGCCTCCAAAGGTGAAGGACCAGTCGGGTGACGCGGGTAGGTCGTGTGCGTCGATGGTTCGCTCCAATGCCAGAAATTGCGAGACGACTTCCAACCTCGAGTGTGTCAGGCGCGTGTCCCGAGAGGGGATCGCGCACTGAGACGGGGGGTCAGTGAGTAGTGGTGTCGGTCTCGGGAGAGCGGGCTAATCGCCCTATAGGCGGTTAGCTATCGGGCGGCGGTGGTCGATCGTCCACCTGGCTGTGTGCCAGGTGGAGTTCTGCAGGAACGAATGCCTATGGTCGTTGGATAGAGGGCGTCTCTTTTCCGGGGTTGAGTCGTTATGCGGGAAAGGTAACGCCGGTGAGTTCCTCGGACACGGACCACAGGTGGCGCTGTGTCGTCAGGTCGTATGAGGCGGCGCTGGATGTAACCAACTGCGGGTGTCCTCGGGTCTCGCGTATGCGGTCGGGGCCGTAGTACTGGCCGCCGAGCACGCTTGGATCAGTTGCGGCACGCAGTGTGGGGAGTGCGCCTCCAGCAGCGCTTTGGGCAAGCAAAGGCTTGACGGCGGCCGACGCGATCCGCGCGAGAGCAGGCAAGTTCTGGGTCAACTCGGTGGAAGCGTTGCCTGGGTGCGCGGCGACGGCCATAGTGCTGCCGTACGCCGTGAGGCGGCGCTGCAGCTCGTAGGTGAACATCAAGTTGGCCAGCTTGGCCTGGCCATAGGCGGCAACCCGGTCGTAGCTGCGGTCCCACTGCAGGTCGTCGAAGTAGATAGCCGCGCGAATGCGGTGACCGTAGCTGCTCACCGTCACGACTCGAGAGCCCGGCACAGGCAGGAGGTGATCGAGCAGCAGCCCGGTCAGCGCGAAGTGACCGAGGTGGTTCACGCCGAACTGCAGGTCGAAACCGTCGGCTGTCTTCTGCTGAGGCGTGTACATCACGCCGGCGTTGTTGATCAGCAGGTCAATCCGCGGGTGCGCCGACCTGAGATCTGTGGCCGCTGCGCGCACGGATTCCAGTGAACCCAGGTCCAGGTTCTGCACGGAGACTTTGGCATTGGGCACATGGGAGGCGATTCTCGACGCGGCCTCCTTGCCCTTGGTGGTGTCGCGGACAGCGAGCACCACGGCCGCGCCATGATCCGCGAGGGCGAGGGCGGTCTCAAAGCCGAGTCCACTACTGCCTCCGGTGATCACAGCGACGCGCCCGTCCTGGCGTGGGATGTCGTTCAAAGTCCATGGCGTGGTCATGTGGCAGCTCCAATGTTTCGTGGTCAACGTCTGGCAAATGCCACTGTAGGGCACATGTGCCACTGAGTGCCACCTATGCCCGTTGCCTTGTAAGCTGGCACATGTGAGCGAGTCCACTCCTATCCCGGTGCGTGAAAGAGCTCGACGAGCCATGCAAACCGAGTTGGCGATGCTGGCCCAGGATCTGTTCGCGGTTAGGGGATACGAGCAGACAACAATCGATGACCTGGTCTCGGCTGCCGGCATCTCCAGGCGAACGTTCTTTCGCTACTTCACCTCGAAAGAGGACGTCATGCTGGGCAAGTACGACGCGTGGTCGCAGATGCTCGCCCAGGCACTCGGTGCACGGCCCGTCGACGAGCCGGTGTGGGAATCGCTACGGCGGGCATTCGACGTCGTCGTCGAGCACTTCGAGGACGAGACACTCGCTGAACGCGCCCTCGCGATCGAAAAGATCATCCATGACAACCCGGCTCTGAGTGCGGGCGAGCTCGAGCGTATCTCGCGGGTCCAGGGCGATCTCGCCGAAATCGTACGGATGCGCCTGGGCCGTTTAGCGGTCACCGACCCGCGCCCGACGGTGATCGCCGGCGCGGCCCTGACCTGCGTGATCGCCGCGAAGGATGTATGGATCACCACGGACCGTGGCCGATCCTTTGGAAGGCTGCTCGACGAGGCCATGGGCGCAATTAAACCCGTCTGATCTCACCCATACGGGGCAGGACTAGTGAGTTCCCAGCGAGCTGGCTCTCGCGATGAGGGCCGAGATTCGCCGTACCCACGCAATCAAGCGCCACACCAAAACCCTGTCCCGCCCACTCGACTGCGAGCCGAGCGTGTTGGTTTGCCGGTTGCGAGGAACGCCCTTGAATGCCAATTGTCTGCGCGAGGGTTCCACCGATCAGAGGCCCTGCGATGGTGCCGGCCATGATGGCGGAGGAGAGGGTGCCCAGCGCCCAAGCGGAGCGGCCTTTAGGGGTCTGAGCGGCGACGAGGATGGTTGGTCCGGAGGCGTAGCCGCCGAGGAGGCCGACCAGCAGCCGCAGCAGTACGAGTTGAGTGACGTCTTGGGCGACCCCGATGAGCGACATCGCGATCGCCATGACGAGGCTCGCGCGGATCAGCATCGGTTTCCGGCCGAAGTGGTCCCCGAGATAACCCCACAGCGGTGCTGTCAAGGCCGCGGTCAGAAACGTCGCGGCGTAGGCGATGCCGGACCAGAGAGTTACCGCGGCCGGATCCCCAACGCCAAGGTCTCGGACGTAGAGAGGAAGGATCGGCAGAATCAGGGTCATGCCAATGATCGTCGTGAACGAGCCAAGCGCGCACACGAGGAGATTCCGCCGGACCACTGCTCGACGTCGGTCAGCGCAGGAGCCAGAACGGCAGCGACGCGACCAATGCGCCGAGCAGGATCAACACGACCGCGACGAAGGGGGACGCCTTCACCTCGCCGGTACCGAATCGGGCGGTGACACGCATGAGCAGCGCACGCGTCCGACGGCGCGCGAGGCTTCCCACCAAGAGCAATACGAGGCACGGGACGCAGTAGACCACCGCGTACCCGGCGAGGACGAGCAGGCCCTCCGCTGGCGTGACCTGCGCGTCTAGGAGGCGCTCGATCGCAATGAAGTACGGGAACGCATTCGGTAGGTCGGCCCCGGTTAGCAGCGCCCCGAACGGGAGCGCAGTCCAGGGTGTGAACCACGATGGCAACCCGATCGGCTTCCTGGGTCGCGTGTGGAAGCGTCGTATCCCGGAGCGGACCAGGACGACGCCCGCGGCGGCGAAGGCGACGTAGCGGATACCCTGCACAATCCCGTCGACGGCACCAGCTGCCGCGCCCGCGCCGAGGAAGAGCGCGGCGCCGACCGCGAACACGGTGAGTGCCGCCCCAAGCACCGTGACGAGTGCCATCAGCGCGGGACGCCGCGGGGCGGCGAGAAGGATCAAGGTCACCGCGACGATCGTGGCCGGGTTCAGCGAGTCAAGCGCAGCGAGGCCCGCGATCGCCAGCAGCAGCTGCGCGGTCACCGCCCGCCCCTCCCACCCGCGGGCAAGAGAGAACCGAGGAGAGCGTCGAGCTCCGCGGCCGTGGGTGCCGGCTCGATGCCGGCGATGACGTTGGCGAACAAGCCGTCGCCGACAAGCCGGATCACCCGTGCGCGGCCGGCGTCACCCACCTCGTCGCGGATCATCGCCTCCCATCGGGCTATGGCCTCCTGGGATGCAGTCGCCACCGCATCACCCGGCGCCTCGACCGCCCGGTGCGCAATGGCCATCGCTCGGAAGACCGCGACGTCCTCCCCCGTGGGGACCGACATGCGCAACCAGGTCTCCGCCGCACTCCCTTCGCCCGCCGCTGCGGTCATGGCCGTGTCGACCTCCTCGAGCGCTGCCATCGCCAGCCCCTGCACCAGCGCCGCACGCGTCGGGAAGTGGTGCACCAACCCGCCCTTGGATACGCCCGCCGCGGCGGCGGTCTCGTTTAACGACGGAATGACCCCGCGTGCGAGCGCGAGCTCGCGGGCGGCGGCAAGGACGAGTGCGCGGCGATCCATGACCACACCATAACAGGCAAACCGACCGGCCGGTCGGTTTGTGAACAGACAGAACGCGGCAGAAGCGTCTCGATAGCCGATCCTCTACCGAGGAACCACCTCGATCTCTGCGTCGGGTGTCGGCGGGACGGACAGCGCCCAGGCGTTCATCGACTCAAGCACGGGCCGGAGCCCCTGCCCCGTCGGGGTGAGCTCGTAGACGACGCGCGGCGGGATCTCGGAGTACGCCGTCCTGGTGACGAGGCCCGACGTCTCGAACTTCCGGAGGCGGTTGGTGAGGGTGTGCGCACTGATGCCGGGCAGCGCCTCCTTTAGCTCGGTGAAACGAGCCGGGCCCTCGAGGAGCTCTCGCACGATGAGCGTTGCCCAGGGGCCGTCGAGCAGTGTCAGGAACTTCGCGATGCCGCACTCGGGCCAGATCTCCCCACAGAAAGCCATGAACATGGACAGTACGCCATTGGTGCAGTTGACGTAACTGGTGCACCAGATGCATTGATAGCTTCATGACCTATCTCATCCACGGCGCTACTGGCGCCCAGGGCTCCCCCGTCGTCGCATCCCTTCTCGCTTCCGGCGCCGCCGTCACCGCGGCGGTCCGCGACCCGTCCGCCTATGAGGGAGGCGGCGCGCCCGTCGCCGTCGACCTGATGTCGGTCGCGTCCCTCGCGGCGGCCTACGCGGGCGTCGACGGCGTCTTCGTGCACCTTCCGGTCGGCGACGCCGCCCAGCAGCTCGCGCATGCCCGGACGGTCGTCGCAGCCGTCGAGCAGGCACGGCCGGCCCGGGTGGTCGTCTCGACCAGCGGGTACCCGACGGAGGGCGACGGTGCGGCTGAGAGTCCCGTCGGCTTCCTCACTGCCGGTCTGCGGGCGACCGGGGTCTCCGTCGCCGTCGCGGCCCCGCGCCTCTTCCTCGAGAACCTGCTGCTGCCGCCGGTCGCCGCGGGCGTGGAGCAGGAGGGCGTCCTCCGCTACCCGATCCGTGACGACTACGCCGTGTCGTGGAGCTCGCACCTCGACGTGGCCGACGTCGTCGCGCGACTGCTGCAGGACGGCTCCGTGACCGGTGTCGTCGGGGTCGGTGCGCTGCCCGGCCTCGTGGGCTCCGACCTCGCGGCTGGCTTCGCCGCAGCCTCGGGCACGAGCGTGCGGTTCGAGGCGCAGGACGTCGACGACTTCGGCCGCGTCATCGAGCCCCTCTTCGGCTCAGCCGGAGCGGACCCTGTCGTGGCCTCGTACCGGTGGCGGGCCACCCTGCCCTCCGAGCTCATCGACCCTGCCACGAGCGCACAGCAGCAGCTCGGGCTGAGCCCGCGCACGGTCGAGCAGTGGCTCAAGGACCTCCGGGCCTGACCCGTTCGCTGTACGACAGCAAGGGCTGCTCCCCGACCAAGGCGATCTTCAGTTGGGGAGCGGTTCTGATCTGGCCAGGGCCCGCTCGTGGTGTTCGTCGGCGCTAGTCACAAACGATCGTTTCTGCATGCCCGATAGGGGATCCATGACGGGGAACCCGGGCGAACCCAGGAACCCCGCCATTCACAGCGGGGGTCTGGGCTGCCCTCGCAACGTAGCCGTATGTCGGCCGAGCATCTAGTGCCCGGTGAAGGATCGGTCAGGGGGCAAGTGGCAGAGCGTCAAGGGGGTCCGCAAGCAGACCCTTGCTTTCCACGTGGTTAAGTGAATAGCTTGTCCACATGGAAAGCAACCATGGTCAGAGTCCTGCCTCTGCTCGCGATGCCCTGCGTGGTCTCGAGGGTGACAGGCTCGAACTGGCGCGAAGGACGCGTTCACCACGCTGGTATTACCCGGGGCTGGCGCTGTTCACGGCAGCGATAGCCCTGGCTCCCCTTGCTGGAGGCGTGTGGGTCTTCGTTGTCATAGCTTTCGCTTGCCTCGGGCTCGTCGGCCTCGAGCGGGCCTTCGTGCTCACGACGGGAATCTCCACCAATAGGGTTCCTGGCCCCAGATCGTTGATCGTCCTCGTCGTGATGGGCATCGTGGTGCTCACGATGGTTTTCGTTTCCGGCCTCGCCGTGCATGCGGACTCGACTGCCTGGGCGTTGACGGCCGGCGCGGTGAGCTTCCTCACCATGTTCCCGGGCGGATACGTCTACGACCACTTCTACGGCCAGGAGCTACGGCGTGGCGTCTAGCGCACAATTTGACGAATCGATCCATGCTCCAACGAGGCTCCGCCTGTGCGCTCTTCTCCGCCCCGTCGACCACATCGATTTCTCGGTCCTCGCCATGACTCTCGGGCTGAGCGACGCGAACCTGTCCAAGACCGTCCGCGCGCTCACGGAACTCGGATACATGAGCACGACAAAAGAAGCTTCCACGACCAGGCGCGACGCGCGTCGAACCACCCGCATCTCGCTCACACCCGCGGGCCGGGTCGCAATCGACGGGCACCTCGCTGCCCTGCAGGACCTCGCATCAGCCAAGGACCTGAGCGCTACGGCAACCGACCGTTGACTGCCCGATAGCCGATCGGCTCCAGGGCGCATCGCGAGACGGGCATACTCGCTCCATGAGCAATCCCGCAGGCGTTTCCGGCCGTGCCGTGCGGCGGCGGCTGCGAGAGACGTCATGCCCGGACTGCGAGCACCCCTGGGAAGAGCACGGGGGTTCGACCCTCGAGGCGCCGGTGGCCTGTGGGGAGTGCCAGTACGAGGAGGACCACGCGCAGCAGGTCCCTGGTCGAGAGACGTGCTGGAACAGCGTGCCTCCTGCGTTGTTCGTGCGGCCGACGGCCCGAGAGCTAGAGCGCGCAGCGCCACTCCACAGAAAAGTTCTTCTGCGATTCGGGCAGTTGATGCTGGCTATGTTGCATCTAGTAGTGCGTTGGCCCTGACCAAGGGTGCCCTATAGACGATCGTTCACCGGGAGCTGAGTAGACGTAGAGTCTTGCTCTCTACTTGGAGTTTCGGTCAAGCGCCCTCGCCGTCTCTATCGGGAATCGGCATACTGAGGTCGTG